>JAIXQV010000051.1 GCA_027485535.1 Oxalobacteraceae bacterium
CAAGCGGGCTCTTGGTGGCCGAGTTGGGCAGACTGGCTTGCGCAGGGCCAAGCGCAACGCGCTGCGGTACCGGTGCTGAGTGAAGACAGCGAACTACCGGCAGCGCCGGGCGAGTATGTGTTGATGCGCTAGCGTCTGCTGCTGTCGGTCTTACTCGGCAAGCGGCGTGGTGCAGTCGCAAGGTCGCAAGGTCGCAAGGTCGCACAGTCGTACAAGCAGACAGTCGTGATGTGTGCGGTGGCTGGGTTACTATGGTGGGTCAATTGCAAGAGTATTTACCGCCATGGCAGAACCCGAGATTCGCGCTGGACAATCCATCGAGTTACTAAAGGCGCTTCATATCCTGACGCGTGACGGCAAGATGAATCAGGACAGTCGGCGCAAGTTGAAGCAGGTGTATCACCTGTTTCAGTTCATCGAACCCTTGCTGCAGCAGCTACATGAAGTGCAGCGCCCGTTGTCACTGGTGGATCACGGCGCTGGTAAATCCTATCTCGGATTTATTCTGTACGATCTGTTCTTCAAGCAGCATGATGATGGTTCACTAATTCATGGTATCGAAGTGCGTGAGGAGCTGGTGAGCCGTGCGCGATCGCTAGCTGAGCAGTTAGGCTTTGCGCGCATGCGTTTTCATCATTTGTCAGTCGCTGAATCAATGACGTCGACTGACTTGCCGGAGCAAGTCGATATCGTCACCGCCTTGCATGCGTGCGATACCGCGACCGATGATGCCATCAGCTTTGCGCTTAAAAAGCGGGCGCGTTTCATTGTGCTGGTGCCGTGTTGTCAGGCAGAGGTGGCGGCGCAACTTAGGCAGCTAAAAGCTCAGATGCTGGCGCGTGATGTACTCAGTGAGGTGTGGCGCCATCCGATTCATACGCGTGAATTCGGTAGTCATCTGACCAATGTGCTGCGCTGCCTGCAGCTGGAGGCGCACGGCTATCAGCTCAACGTCACCGAGCTGGTCGGTTGGGAACACTCCATGAAGAATGAATTGATTATCGCCAGCTATAAAAACTTGCCGCGTCAGCGTGCCGCGCAAAGGTTGCAGGAGGTCATGGCAGCCGTGGGCTTGGAGAGTATGCGTCAGCGCTTTTGGCTGCCGCAGGAGACACCAATCTCGGCGTCTTAGTGATGCAGATCGCGCTGCCGGGTCGGCAGCAGTGCAGTGCTCGGCATCGAGTGGCTGGCAATGAAGATCTCGTGCAGTAGCAGGCTGAAACTACCAATCAGCATCACCATCGCCGCGACAAACAGAAACGCGATGAGAGAATCCAGACGCAGGCTGAACAGATCATCGGCAAACAGCGCAACCACCACCGCGCACACCGTGGCCATGCTGACTGAAGAAAAGCTGACCGCGCGATGGATCACCTCGGCGCGCTGATACAGCACAACCAATTCATGCTGCAGCAAGGCGCGCACACCGCCGGCAGAGAGCCGCTGCTCGAGAACCTCTTGGCGATCACTGATGCGCTCAAGGCGATTGTTCAGTACCCGCATCTGCAACAAAACGCCCAGCATGAGGAATGCCGGGGTAATCGACAGGCTGATGAGGTTACTGATGTCGCCGAACAGGGAGTGCATGGTGGCTATGTTTTTGATCTTTCGCCTCCAGAATACACAAAGCGGTGGCTGTCCGCACGGTTTATCTGATTTCTGGCCCCGCCGGCGGCAAGTTTGACTTCGCTCGTGGGCCGGGAGGCGCGTGTTGCGGTGCAAACTTAGGCCGGACTCGATAATCCATTTTGTTTTTTCTTGGAAATCGAATAAGTTTGCGGCTGTTGCTCGTATTCAACCCCCACATAACAAGATGTCAGACATTATTCTCGAGACCCGCGGCTTGACGCGTGAGTTCAAGGGCTTCTTTGCGGTCAGCCAGGTCGATCTACGCGTCCAGCGAGGTCACATCCACGCCCTGATTGGCCCGAACGGCGCTGGCAAGACCACTTGTTTCAACCTGCTGACCAAGTTCATCGCGCCGAGTGCTGGGCAGATTCTGTTCAATGGCCGTGACATCACCATGCTGCGTCCGGCACAAATTGCACGCATGGGCATCATCCGTTCGTTCCAAATTTCGGCGGTATTCCCGCACCTGTCGGTGCTAGAGAATGTGCGCGTCGGCTTGCAGCGCAAATTAGGGACATCGTTTCAATTTTGGAAAAGCGAACGTTCGCTGGCGCAGCTGAATGATGAGGCGCTCGCCTTACTTGATGAGGTGGGTTTGCGTGATTTTGCTGATCAAGCGACGGTCGACCTACCGTACGGCCGTAAACGCGCTCTCGAGATCGCCACTACCTTGGCGATGGATCCGGAGCTGATGCTGCTTGACGAGCCGACCCAGGGCATGGGGCATGAGGATGTGAAGCGTGTGACTGAGTTGATCAAGAAGGTTTCCAAGGGCCGTACCATTTTGATGGTCGAGCACAATATGAGCGTAGTGGCCGGCATCTGTGATCGTATCTCGGTACTACAGCGTGGCGCGATCTTGGCAGAGGGTGATTACGAGACCGTGTCGCGCGACCCGCAAGTGCTCGAGGCCTATATGGGCGGTACCGTACCACTCGAGGGAGCGCACGGATGACGCTCGCGCTCGAGATCAAGGGGCTGCACGCTTGGTACGGCGAGTCGCACATCCTGCATGACATGAATCTGTCGGTTGCTAAGGGAGAGGTAGTGACCCTGCTCGGCCGCAATGGCGCGGGCAGAACCACGACACTGCGTGCCATCATGGGGCTAACGGGACGGCGAAGCGGATCGATCAAGATTAATGGCGTAGAAACCATCACGCTGCCGACACACCGGATTGCACACTTCGGTGTGGGCTACTGTCCGGAGGAGCGCGCGATTTTTTCATCGCTATCAGCAGAAGAAAATCTGATGCTGCCGCCCACCTTGACCGAGGGCGGCATGTCAGTGGCAGAGATTTATCAGATGTTTCCGAATCTCGAAGAGCGGCGTTTCAGTCAGGGCACGCGGCTGTCCGGCGGTGAGCAGCAGATGCTGGCAGTGGCGCGCATTCTCCGCACGGGTGCCAAGTTGCTGCTGCTGGATGAAATCTCGGAGGGATTGGCGCCCGTGATTGTGCAGGCACTTGCGCGCATGATCTCGATGTTGAAAGCCAAGGGTTACACCATCGTGATGGTAGAACAGAATTTCCGTTTCGCCGCGCCACTGGCGGATCGCTTTTACGTCGTCGAGCATGGGCAGGTAGTAGCGCAATTCAGCGCTGCCGAGCTCAGCACGAAGATGGACGAGCTTAACGAGCTACTGGGGGTCTAGCGCATGGAGATCTTCGGTATTCCTCTCGCGGCTTTCTTAGGTCAGCTACTGCTCGGGCTGGTCAATGGATCGTTTTACGCCATGCTGTCGCTCGGCCTGGCGGTGATCTTTGGTCTGCTCAATGTCATCAATTTTGCGCACGGCGCGCTCTATATGATGGGCGCGTTTCTGGCGTGGATGGGTTTGCAATATTTCGGCATCAGCTACTGGGTGATGCTACTGCTTGCGCCGCTATTGATCGCGCTGTTCGGTATGGTGATCGAGCGCACCATGTTGCGCTGGCTCTATCAGCTAGACCATCTTTACGGCTTGTTGCTGACCTTTGGTATCACGCTGATGCTCGAGGGCGTGTTCCGTTCATTTTATGGTGTTTCCGGTCAGCCGTTTGCGGTGCCATCGCAGCTGGTTGGTGCAACAGATTTAGGTTTCATGATGCTGCCGATTTATCGCGCGTGGGTGGTGGTCGCCTCGCTGTTGGTGTGTCTGGCAACCTGGTTCGTGATTGAGAAGACTCGGCTAGGGGCTTACTTGCGAGCGGGTACGGAGAACCCGCGCATGGTGGAGGCTTTCGGTATCAATGTGCCGTTGATGGTCACGCTTACCTACGGATTTGGCGTGGCGCTGGCTGCATTTGCCGGGGTACTTGCTGCGCCGGTGCTTCAGGTGTCGCCGCTCATGGGCTCAAATTTGATTGTCACGATTTTCGCTGTGGTGGTGATCGGCGGTATGGGTTCAATACTGGGGTCGATTGTCACGGGCTTGGCGCTGGGTGTGATCGAGGGTCTGACCAAAGTGTTCTACCCCGAGCTGTCATCCACGGTGGTGTTCATCATCATGGCCATCGTGCTGCTGGTTCGACCAGCAGGTTTGTTCGGTCGCGAGAAATAGGAGCTGTTCATGTCGAGAAAGCTGGGCTATACGGCGGTATTGCTAGGCCTGCTGATTGCACCGTTTGTGCTGTATCCAGTGCTGCTGATGAAGATACTGTGCTTTGCTTTGTTCGCTTGCGCTTTCAACTTGCTGATCGGTTTTACCGGCTTGCTATCGTTTGGGCATGCAGCGTTTTTCGGTGGCGCAGCTTATATCACCGGCCACGTGCTCAAGGTGTGGGGCGTGCCGTTCGAGTTGGGGCTGCTGATCGGTACTGCGTTTGCCGCGGCGACTGGTTGGCTGATCGGTGGTCTGGCGATTCGTCGGCAGGGAATTTACTTCACCATGATCACGCTGGCGCTGGCGCAGATGCTGTTCTTTGTATTTCTGCAGGCGCCTTTCACTGGTGGTGAAGATGGTTTACAGAGTATTCCGCGCGGCTACCTGTTGGGTGTGCTCGACTTGCGCAATGATCTGACCATGTATTACGTCGTGCTTGCGATCATGGTCGCTACCTTCGCGCTAATTATGCGCATTATCCACTCGCCCTTCGGGCAGGTGCTGAAAGCGGTACGTGAAAACGAGCCGCGCGCCACCTCGCTCGGGTATGAAGTGGCGCGTTACAAGCTGCTGGCGTTCGTGTTGTCAGCTGCCTTGGCCGGCTTGGCGGGTTCAGTAAAGGCTGTCGTACTCGGTTTCGGTACGCTGAGCGATGTGCACTGGTCGATGTCGGGCTTGGTGGTACTGATGACACTGGTAGGCGGCATGGGCACACTGTTTGGTCCGGTGCTGGGTGCGATCATCATCATCGCGCTGGAGAACAAGCTGGGCGATGTCGGTAGCTGGTTGGCGCAAGTGACCGAGATCGAGTGGTTCAACACGCTCGGTGAATCCGTCACCATGGTGACCGGTTTGATCTTCGTCGTATGCGTGCTGGCATTCCGGCGCGGCATCATTGGCGAGCTGGCGGCGCGAATGCGCTGAAGGCCAGACCCGTGCTGAACAACCGCCGAATGGTATGAGCTATCGGCATAGATCGGTCAGTGTTCTGCACTCGACCGGCGAAAAAAATCCCGCGCTTTTGGCGCGGGATTTTTTATTGGGTTGCTACGCTTTTACAGACCAGCGTTTTGCTGCGCCACCATCATGTACAGCATAGGGATCGACAGCATGGTGTTGAAGCGCGACGTCAGCATGGCCATGCGCGCGGCCTTGGCTTTTTCGTCTGCCTCAACAGTGACAATGCCAAGTGCTTTCTTCTGGTTAGGCCAAATGATGAACCAGACATTGAACGCCATCACCAGTGCCAGCCACATGCCGATACCAATCGCGTGGAATGGAACCTGCAGACCGAGTGCTGCTGCGAGGTAGCCATTCATCCAAGCCAGTAGCCCGCCGGTCACGACGGTGGCAAGTGCCGCATAACGGAACCAGAATAGCGCCGTCGGTGCGATGACCTTGCCGATGGCCGGTTTTTGCTCATCCGGGATTTTCGGCATTGACGGGATCTGCACAAAATTGAAGTACCACAGCAGGCCGATCCACATCACGCCCGAGACCACATGCAGCCAGCGCATGAAGAATGCGCCCCATGCGTGGCCCATGACCGGACCAGCGCCGGAGACGTTGCTGGCGATTAGCACCAGCAGAAAAAGAATGACCAACCCGGCGATCACGGTGCGGCCGAGCGATTGAAGAATAGGTGCCATGACTCCTCCTGAGGGTTGAGTACGTGTCTTGTTGTGAGGGTAATTGTTGACCGAAGCGCCGCAAAAACCTTGCGCCTTTGTCAAGCCGCGCGAAGTATAGCGGAACCAGCCGCTATCGTTGGCTGACCTTGGAAATCTTGATGTGCGCCTGTCCTTTGGCCAGCCGCAGCTCAATCGACTCTTTCTCGCCCAAGTCGGCGGTATCGCGCAGGATTCGGCCCTCGGCGTCTTGCACGATCGCGTAGCCGCGCTCCAGCGTTCGCTGTGGCGCCAGCAGCTCGAGCTGGGCGCGCAGGCTATCGTATTGGTGGGCGGCGGCGGCGTGTCGGCTGGCAAAACGGGTGCTCAGCTGCTGCGACTGCGCGGAAAGCCTTGCCCGCAGTAATTCTGTGTCGGGTAGGGCGTGCCGCAGCCGTTGTGAGTGTTGGGTTAATGTGAACCGCAAGTTGGCGAGCGGGGCTTTGCCGGCATGGCGGAGTCGGGTCTGCAAGGTGGCCAGCCTGAGTTCATGTTGTCGAACGGCGGCTTGAGGACTTTGCACCCGTCGCGCCAGCCAGTCGAGCGTTTGTGCGCGCTCGTCCAGACGCCGGCGCAGTGCTCCCTGCAGCCCATAGGCGAACTGACCGAGATGATCCAGCCAGTCTTCGCGCGCAGTGGCGGCCAGCTCAGCGGCGGCGGTTGGCGTGGGTGCGCGTAAATCTGCGACGAAGTCGGCGATCGTGACATCCGTCTCATGGCCAACGCCGGAGATGACCGGCATCTTGCAAGCCGCAATCGCGCGCGCGACACGCTCATCATTAAATGACCATAGGTCTTCCAGGCTGCCACCACCACGAGTGACGATCAGCAGATCGCACTCGGCACGGTCTGAGGCGGTTTGGATTGCGCGCGCAATCTGCTCTGCCGAGCCCTCGCCCTGTACTAGGGTTGGGTAGATGATGAGTTGCACATGCGGCGCGCGCCGACGAAAAGCGGTGATCAGATCGCGCAATGCCGCTGCTTGCGGGCTGGTAACCACGCCGATATTTCTGGGAAATTCGGGAAGTGAGCGCTTGCGAGCGCGGTCGAATAAGCCCTCGGACTCAAGTTTGGCCTTAAGCCGCAGGAAGGACTCATACAGGTTGCCGATACCCGCTTTGCGCATCACCTCCACGTTGAGTTGGAAGTCACCGCGCGCGGCATACAGCCCGACCGTGGCGCGTACCTCTACCTTGTCGCCTTCGCGCGGGTTGAAGTCGACGTACTGGGCGCGGCCACGGAACATGACCGCACGAACTTGGGCGCCAGCATCTTTCAGGGTGAAATACCAATGCCCCGAGGCGGCGCGGGTCACGTTGGAGATTTCGCCGCTGACCCACGCCAGCGGAAAGCTCCGCTCGAGCAGGCGCGAGACCGCTTGGTTCAGCTGCGTGACCGTGAGTATTTCCCCGCCGGAATTGTCAGACATCAAACGGTTTCCTCCAGTAAAGTCCCCGTGCACTCTAGGCTTTCCACAATTTTCCCGATAGTCAATGTCGGACAGGGCTGCTACCGCCCACTGCGTCTAAACAAGGCTAAGTTATTGATTTGTTGAGATAAAGTCGCTCTAGACGGTTTCTTCAGCAGTGCAGAAAAGCCCGGAAAATCAAGTACTTCAGGCCGCCCACGGGGGTTTTCCCACAAAGTTGTCCACAAGATCCGTGGAAAAGTCATTGAATCCGCCTCGCCCGTCAAGTGATCAATATCAAAGTGCCAACGCTTTGGCTGCTCGCCTTGCCCGCTGAAAGTGAAGCAGATACAGTCGCACGCTGTTTTTCCTGAACTCGGAGTCGGCACTTGTTCTCGCTCATCCAGGCCGCCGGTTGGCCCATCTGGTTTTTGCTTGCGGCATCGATTGTCGCGGTCACCGTGATCGTCGAAAGAATACTGTACCTGCGGACATCGCGGGTTCTGCCGCCCACGCTGCTGGAGGAAGTCATTTCGGTGGCTCGTGCCGGACCGGTCAGCGCCGAGCATATCAATGAGCTTGAGCGGCACTCGCCACTCGGTAGTGTGCTCGCTGCGGGTTTGCGCATGAATGGCGCGCCGCGCGAACGGATGCAGCAAGCGGTCGAGGAGGCTGGGCGCATTGCGACGCACCGACTCGAGCGCTACCTGACTGCGTTGGGTACGGTAGCGACACTCGCCCCCTTGATGGGTTTGTTCGGTACCGTGATCGGGATGATCGAACTGTTCGGTGCGCAAGATGTGGCGGGTGCTGATCCTCTGCGTGTCGCGCATGGCATCTCGGTTGCCTTGTACAACACGGCATTTGGCTTGGCGGTTGCAATGCCAGCGCTGATGTTTCATCGGCATTTTCATGCCTTGGTAGATAGCCGGGTGCTTGAGCTCGAGCAGCAGGCGTTGCAGCTGGTGAATGCACTCTCTGAATCAACGGATGCTGATGAAATTTCGTAAATCACCGCGTCGCGATATGCCCGAGGTGAACCTGATTGCGTTCATCGATGTGCTGCTGGTGATTCTGATTTTCCTGATGGTCAGTACGACATTCAGTAAATTCAGTGCGCTGAAGTTAAGCCTACCGACCGCAAGTAACAATGCTGCTCCCGCTCAGCCAAAAACTATATCGGTCGCGATTGATGCAGCTGGCAGTGTGGCGGTGGATAGTCGTCGGCTGGGCATGATTGATCCCAGCGCGCTGTCCATCGTGCTCAAGCAAGCGGCCGGCACTGACAAGGACAGCGTGCTGGAAATTCATGCCGATGCAATGACCAGCCATCAATCCGTCGTGAATGTGATGGAGGCGGCGCGACTGGCAGGATTGCAGCGGCTCTCATTTGCGACGCGGAACCCACCCAAATGATCGCGCGCTCA
Organism: Oxalobacteraceae bacterium; assembly: GCA_027485535.1. Lineage (GTDB taxonomy): Bacteria > Pseudomonadota > Gammaproteobacteria > Burkholderiales > Burkholderiaceae_D > Pernthalerella. Next base: position 8,715 of record JAIXQV010000051.1, read on the forward strand.
CAACTGGAGGCGCAGCTGATGAGTTTGTGGCAGAGCCGCTCGTGGGCAGCTTGGATGCTAACGCCGCTCGCTGGGCTGTATGGGCTGCTGCTACTGATACGTCGAGCGCTGTATGCGCTGGGGTTATTGCAACAAACGCGTCTGCCCGTGCCGGTGATCGTGGTGGGTAATATTTTTGTGGGTGGTACCGGCAAAACCCCCTTGGTGATTTGGCTGGTAGAGCAATTACGCGCGCGTGGTTGGCATCCGGGTGTGATCTCGCGTGGCTATGGCGCACAGCAGGATCAGCTAACTGAAGTAAACGTTGACAGTGACTACCAGACAGCAGGTGATGAGCCCTTGCTGATCATGCAGCGAACCGGTGTGCCGGTGGTGGTCGGCCGCCGCCGGGTCGCGGCGGGGCAGCAATTGCTACGTGCACATCCTGACGTCGATATCGTGATTTCAGATGATGGATTGCAGCATTACGCACTTGCCCGCACGCTCGAGATTCAGATCTGCGATTCACGCGGTCATGGCAATGGCTGGCTATTGCCCGCAGGGCCGCTACGTGAGCCGGCATCGCGCCGCTCGGATTTTTTTGTGGTGAATGCGGCAGCAGCGCCATTCAACGTGACATCTAACGCATCCTCCGATACACAATCGAAGGTACCCTCCAAAGCCACATCAAAACTGCCACCTACTGCTGATGTTCATCGTATGACGCTGCAAGCAGAATTTGCCGAGCGGCTCGGTCAACGTTCGCAACGACAACTACTATCGACGATATCAACGGGCAAGCGCATTATTGCGGCAGCGGGTATCGGTCACCCGCAGCGATTTTTCGATATGTTGAGCAAACACGGGATTGAGCTGGCCGGTACGCTTGCGCTGCCCGATCATTTCGACTATCGGCACAATCCCTTTGCGCAGGTGAGCGCCGACATGATCCTGATCACCGAAAAGGATGCAGTAAAATGCGCTCGCATTAACGCGCTCGCCAATGATGCGCGTTTGTGGGTGGTGCCGGTGACAGCG
>JAIXQV010000130.1 GCA_027485535.1 Oxalobacteraceae bacterium
AGGCGCACCAGCCTCCGCCGAAGCGCGAATCTGCTCTGCGTCGGCATCAATAAACAATGAGACTCGAATCCCCGCTTGCGCGAGCCGAGCGCAAGCGCGCGTTACATCATCGTAAAAACGGATCACGTCTAGCCCGCCTTCGGTGGTCACTTCATTGCGGCGCTCGGGCACTAAGCAAACATCCTGCGGCTGTATGCGACACGCAATGTCCAGCATCTCTTCAGTGATGGCAGATTCAAGATTCATGCGCGTCGTCAGCCGCGGACGAATCAGCTCCACATCAGCATCTTTGATATGACGTCTGTCTTCACGCAGGTGGAGCGTGATAACGTCGGCACCGGCCTGCTCTGCCAGTAACGCGGCTTGTAAAGGGTCTGGATACACCGTGCCACGCGCATTGCGCAAGGTGGCAACATGGTCGATATTGACACCGAGGTCGATCACTGCGCTGTTCGGATTTAGGAAGCTCATGCTGTTGTCATTAAAGCTGCAGCAGGTCGATCAAAATCTGCCGCGTGTTCAGGGTCACCCCACCGAGGTGATGCGCCAGCAAGTGGCGCATCAAGAATTTACTTTGCTGTTGCGTGACGCTATCGCTGTAGTCGCCTGCTTCCATATCAATCAGTGTTTTACCCGACACCACAGGAAGGGTATCGCTGGCGACTGCGGCGCGAGGCCCACGCTCCGGCTCGAACACATAATAACGCGCTGGCTCGACTTGCTCACCGCCGCGCCCCAGCTCGGTGAGTTGGCCAGCGACACCGGATTCTTTGAGTAGCTGTAACTCGAATTTACGCAGCACGATACCCGCTGGCTCGGCATGTGCGAGTTGGTTCAAAGCGGACATGTACGCATCAAACAATACCGGGTGCGGATCGTCGCGCGCGAGTAGCTTGACTAGTAACTCATTCAGATAAAAACCGCACAGAAGTGCCGAGCCCTCGACCGGCAGCAAGCCACCGACCCATTCAGCCGAGATCAGGGTGCGTACCTCAGACTTGCCGCTCCAACTCAGTTGCAGCGGCTGAAAGGTTTGCAGAACACCGCGCAACTTCGAATGCGGGCGCTTGGCACCTTTGGCGACGACTGGCACGCGACCGTAATCGCGCGCAAATACTTCAACGATCAGGCTGGTTTCTTTGTACGGGTAGCTGTGCAGGACAAAGCCGGGTTGTGCGAGGACGCGATGTTCACGCTCTACTGACGCGGTCCGCGTGGTTGACTTGCTACTGGTCGCAGGTTGCTTGACTGGCGCGTCCATCGCTCACTCGTAGCCATAGGCACGCAATGAGGCCTCGTTGTCGGCCCAGCCAGATTTCACCTTGACCCAGATTTCGAGATAGACCTTACCGCCGAAGAGCTTCTCCATGTCGAGCCGCGCTTGGGTGGAAATCTCTTTCAGTCGCGCACCCTTTTGCCCGATCAGCATGGCCTTGTGCGCATCACGTCCGACCAGAATGGCGGCGAACACACGCCGCAAATTACCTTCCTGCTCAAATTTTTCGATCACCACCGTACTGGTATACGGCAGCTCATCACCGACAAAGCGGAAGACTTTCTCGCGCACGATTTCAGCGGCGAGGAATTTTTCGCTGCGGTCGGTAATATCATCTTCATCGAAGATGCGCTCACCCTCGGGCAGATGCTGGCGAATTTCGCCCTCAAGTCGATCAAGCTGAAAACCTTGCTTGGCCGACACCGGCACAATCGCCGCGAAATCAAATTTTTGCGCGACCTCCTGCGCAAACTTCATCAAGATGGCTTTGTCTTTGACGTGATCAGCTTTGTTGATGACGAGGATGGCTGGTACCGTTGACGGCAACAGCGACAATACTTTTGCATCGGCATCACCGAAATGCCCCGCCTCAACCACGAACAGCACTACATCGGCGGCGGTGAGGGTCGTAGTGACGGTACGGTTAAGCGTCTTATTGAGCGCATTGCCGTGACGCGTTTGGAAGCCGGGCGTATCGATGTACACATACTGCGCATCATCATGAGTTTGTATGCCAGTGATGCGATGGCGCGTGGTTTGCGCCTTGCGCGAAGTGATACTGACCTTGGCACCGACCAGCTTGTTCATGAGCGTGGACTTGCCCACATTGGGCCGCCCGACAATCGCAATGTAGCCGCACCGAAAACCAGCGGCGGCGGGCGCTGTGCTCATGCAGACTTACTTTGACTGACCGCTTCCGCACCCAGCGGCAGCTCATCCTGTTCCTTGGCGGCGGTGGCCTTGGATTGCCGGCTTGGTCGTTTTTCGGGTTCCGGGGGTTCGGACTGTATGGTCGCAATACCGGCTAGCTTCAGCTGTGCGGTGCGCTGGCGGGTTTTCTTGGGCTCGACAGGCGCCTTGACCAGCGCAAGCTGAACTGCCTCGAGTGCCAGACGGGCAGCGGCCTGCTCACCCGCGCGGCGGCTACCGCCAGTACCGAACACTTGAATGTCGAGTTTGGGCACGAGGCACTCGATCTCGAATTCCTGATTGTGCGCGGCACCGTGGGTCGCGACCACGTTGTACTGCGGCAGCGGAATCTTTTTACCCTGTAAAAACTCTTGCAGCAGAGTCTTGGCGTCTTTGCCCAGGGTTTTGGGGTCGACGGTTTGCAGGATAGGCACGTACATGGCGCGGATAACATCACGCGCCGCATCGAATCCGCTATCGAGATAAATTGCGCCGAACAAGGCCTCGAGCGTGTCAGCGAGAATCGAGGGGCGACGAAAACCACCCGACTTCAACTCGCCCTCGCCTAACCGCAGAAACTGCGATAACTCAAGTCGCTGCGCGATTTCATAGAGTGACTGCTGTTTAACCAGGTTGGCGCGCAGACGTGAGAGATCACCTTCGTCGATCTTGTTGAATTTTTCGAACAGCAGGGCAGCAACGACGCAGTTGAGTACCGAGTCGCCAAGGAACTCGAGCCTTTCGTTATGCAGGCTGCTATGGCTACGATGCGTCAATGCCTGCTGCAGTAGCGCAGCGCTCTTGAAGGTGTGGCCCAGCCGTTGTTGCAGAAGCGCGATATCCATTGCGTCTCGCTGCTAGTTCGCAGCCTCGTCTTGCCCATCGTCGACGTTACTACCTCGGTACTCGATCAGCAGACTGGTTGGGCCGAACAAGGGGATCCGCTTTTCATATGTAAAACGAACCCGCATTGTGTCACCCCGGCCACTGATCTGAAGATCCTTGCCCCGCAGGGTATCTGAAAACCCCACCGAGGCCATCTGGTCAAAACGCTCACGCAGCTGGGCCGGGGTGTCGGAAACCGCGGCCGCCGCCACTACCGCCTTTTTGATGGCCCAGTACTCCAGCACGCCAGGACCCGCCCTGGCGACCAGCATGCCGGACACACCCAGCACCAACAGGGTGCTCATCAATCCGAACAGTGAAAACCCCCGCTGGCCTTGCCTCATGCTCACAGGGGCCGTCTGAGCCCCGATTGGGAAACTCACTGAAACCCGCCGATACGCTTGAAGTTACCCAGGTTCATCCAGACAAAAAATGCCTTTCCGACAATGTTTTTCTCTGGCACGAAACCCCAGTAGCGCGAATCTAAACTGTTGTCGCGATTATCACCCATCATGAAGTAATGTCCAGCCGGGACCTTGCACTCGAAACCCTCAAGGTCGTAACGGCACAGCTCATGCTGCGGGAAGTTGTCGGGGCTGGGCACATAGGGCGGCAGCTTGCCATCGTTCAGGATGTAATGGCTCAAGCCAGTCAGGTCTTCGCGGTAATGCTCGAAGTATTGCAGCCGATCTTCATCCAGGTAATCGGGCAGTTTTTCGTACACGACCTCTTTACCGTTGACCGACAATCGCTTGTTCTTGTAAAGCACGGTGTCGCCCGGAACACCAACCACGCGCTTGATGTAGTCGAGTGACATGTCTTTGGGGAATTTGAATACCATCACGTCGCCACGCTGGGGGTCGTTGATGGGAATGACTTTCTGGTTAACCACGGGCAGACGTATGCCATACGTGAATTTATTCACCAGAATCAGGTCACCGATCTGCAAGGTCGGCAGCATCGAACTCGATGGAATCTTGAACGGCTCGAACATGAACGAGCGGAACAGGAACACCGCCGCAATCACTGGGAAAAAACTACCGGTGTAAGCAATCCACGTCGGCTGCTGCTGCAACCGCTCGACCAAGTCAGCGCGCGCGCTAGGGTCAGACTTGATGCCGTCGCTGACCAATTTGGCCTGTCGCGCATCGAACTCGGCAAGCGCTTCTTCTGCCAGACGCCGCCGCTTCGGTGCATGATGCAGCCGATCGTAGAGCCAGACCAAACCGGTAGCAATCGTCAGCAGCAACAGGATCAGGGCGAAATTACCCAGTATTGATTGCATCGTCATTTACTTTTCTTCCACTTGTAGGATCGCCAGGAAAGCCTCCTGCGGGATCTCAACCGAGCCCACCTGCTTCATGCGCTTTTTGCCCGCCTTTTGTTTCTCGAGCAGTTTGCGCTTACGGCTGATGTCGCCCCCGTAGCATTTAGCGAGCACGTTCTTACGTAATGCTTTCACGTTTTCACGCGAAATGATGTTGGATCCAATCGCTGCCTGAATCGCTACGTCGAACATCTGGCGCGGGATCAGCTCGCGCATTTTCGCCGCAACTGCGCGGCCGCGGAAAGGTGCGTTCGAGCGGTGCACGATGATGGCCAGCGCATCGACCTTTTCGCTGTTGATCAGCATGTCGACCTTCACCACATCGGATGAGCGGTACTCTTTGAACTCATAATCCATGGACGCATAGCCACGCGAGATAGACTTCAGACGATCAAAGAAATCCAGCACCACTTCCGCCATCGGAATTTCATAGGTCAGCTGCACCTGCTTGCCGTGGTAGGTCATATTCATCTGTATGCCACGCTTTTGCGTACAGAGCGTAATGACTGCGCCGACATACTCCTGCGGCATATACAGATTGACAGTGACGATAGGCTCGCGAATCTCGTCGATCTTGGAAGGCTCGGGCATCTTCGATGGGTTGTCGACCATGATGGTCGTTCCATCGCGCATCTTCACCTCATAGATCACCGTTGGCGCGGTGGTGATCAGGTCCATGTCGAACTCGCGCTCGAGACGTTCCTGCACGATCTCCATGTGCAGCAAGCCCAAGAAGCCGCAACGGAAACCAAAGCCCAGCGCTTGCGATACTTCGGGCTCGTACATCAGCGCGGCGTCATTTAACTTCAGTTTTTCCAGCGAGTCGCGCAGCGAGTCGTATTGATTGGCTTCGACCGGAAACAGTCCTGCAAATACCTGTGGCTGCACCTCCTTGAAACCAGGCAGTGGCGCTGGCGCGGGCTTGGCCGCTAAGGTAATGGTGTCGCCGACTTTGGCAGCTTTCAGTTCCTTGATGCCAGCGATGATGAAACCCACCTGCCCCGCCGACAATGAATCGCGAGATACCGACTTCGGCGTGAATACACCAACGCTTTCGACCAGATGCTGCGCACCGGTTGCCATCAGCAGAATTTTTTCTTTCGGACGCAGGGTGCCGTTTTTTACGCGAACCAGCATCACGACACCGACATAGTTATCGAACCAGGAGTCGACAATCAGGGCCTGCAGCGGCGCATCAGGGTCACCCGTGGGCGGCGGCACTTTCGCAATCAGTGACTCCAGCACATCCTCCACCCCGAGGCCGGTCTTGGCCGAGCAGTGCACAGCGTCAGAAGCCTCGATACCGATGACGTCTTCAATTTCGGCAATCGCATTGTCCGGATCCGCCGAGGGCAGATCGATTTTGTTCAGTACCGGCACCACCTCAACGCCGAGATCCAGCGCGGTGTAGCAGTTGGCGACGGTTTGCGCCTCGACACCTTGGGAGGCATCGACCACCAGCAGCGCGCCCTCACAGGCAGAGAGCGATCGACTGACCTCGTAGCTGAAGTCGACGTGACCCGGTGTGTCGATCAGGTTCAGGTTGTAGACCTTGCCGTCGCGCGCCTTGTAGCTCAATGCAGCGGTCTGCGCCTTGATGGTGATGCCGCGCTCGCGCTCGAGATCCATCGAGTCGAGTACCTGTGCCTCCATCTCGCGATCGGAGAGCCCGCCGCAGATTTGAATGATCCTATCGGCCAGGGTCGACTTACCGTGATCAATATGGGCGATGATGGAGAAATTGCGGATGTGGTTCATGAATCAATCGGATACGAAAAAGGCGCTCGGGCGAGCGCCTTGGCAACAACCTCACGAGACCCTCATTCTACCGGATTCAGTCGCCTCTTCGCCCATCGCCGTGGACGGCCGACAAATCCAGAAACTGCTGCACCGCGGCCGCATCCAGATGGTAGTGGCAAAGGGTTTGCGGCGGCTGTCCGGGCAAACACCCTTGCAGCACGGGCACCAGTTCGTCGTACTGCTCAACCAGCGCCGGATCGGCATCGACATCGATCACGTCGACGCGGTAGCCGTCGCCGACCAGCACCACCAAGGCCTGCAGCATGTCGTCGCACAGGTGGCACCAGGTTCGCGAGTAGAGGGTGAAGTAAGCCATCGACATGAAAAAGGGGCTGCGTCGGCAGCCCCTATCCTTAACCGCAAAACCTTACGGTGCCACCGGTTTCACAGGCACAAACTGCGAGGAATCACCGCGTCGTACCAGCAGCAATGCATTTTTCTTCGGATCGAGTTTAGCGACCAGGGCATTGAACTGCTTGGCATCACGAACATCGGTATTGTTCAGCCGGACAATTACATCGCCCTGCTGCAAACCAACGCGCGCTGCAGGACCCTCGGCGGCCTCAACCACGGCGCCGCCTTCCAAACGCAGTTCCTGCTTCTGCGCATCCGTCAGATCAGTCACGATCAATCCCAACGCGTTGGCGGTCTGCTCTGGCTTGCGTTTCTCTTCCGTCTTTTTCTTGGCGGTCTGGTCGGCTTCCATCTCAGCGATCACCACCGGCATATCGCGCTTGTTACCCTTACGCAGCACGGTCAGGTTGGCTTTCGAACCGGGCTTGGTGCTGCCCACCATACGCGGCAGATCACCCGACTTATCAATGGTGGCGCCATTGAACGCAACAATGATGTCGCCTGCCTCAACCCCCGCCTTGTCGGCTGGGCTGCCGGGCTCCACCCGAGCAACCAGTGCGCCCTGCGCGCGCGGCATACCGAGTGATTCAGCCACTTCTTTCGATACATCACCGATCTGAACACCGATACGACCACGAATCACGCGTCCGGTGGATTTCAGCTGATCAGCTACACGCATCGCCTCACCGATCGGCACCGCGAACGAGATGCCCATGTAGCCACCCGAGCGGCTGTAGATCTGCGAGTTGATACCAATGACCTCGCCGCGCATGTTGATCAGCGGGCCACCCGAGTTACCCGGGTTCACCGCAACATCGGTCTGGATCAGTGGTAGGTAGTCACCGGTATCGCGCGAATTGGCCGACACGATGCCTGCGGTAACGGTGTTCTCAAGACCAAACGGTGAGCCAATCGCAATCACCCACTCGCCGACGCGCAGCTTGCTGGAGTCACCCAACGTCAGGCGCGGGAAATTACTACCTTCAATCTTCACCAACGCAACATCGGTACGACGGTCGGCACCGATGATCTTGGCTTTGAATTCGCGCTTGTCGGTCAGCGTCACGAACACTTCATCTGCACCCTCGACCACATGCGCATTGGTCAGCACGAAGCCATCGGCCGAGATGATGAAGCCGGAGCCGACCCCACGGGGCACCTGCTGATCGTCTTGTTGCGGGGCTCCACGACGGTTGCGCGGCGAGGGTTGCTGCTGACGCGGCGCAGGCTGACCGAAGAAGCGTCGGAAAAACTCCTGCATTTCCTCGTCTTCGGCGCCACCACCTTGCTGCATTTGCTTGGAGCGCTCAGTGGTGCGAATGTTGACCACCGCCGGGCCAACCTTGTCGACCAGATCAGTGAAATCCGGCAGCACAGCGGCTTGCACAGTCCCCGGCGCGCCTGGGCCAAAGCCAAGCGGCGCGAACACGGTAGCCAGCGCAATCAGAGTGACAGCCGAAAAGAAATGACGGGTTCGTTGCGAAATGTTCATGAGCCTAATTTGGTAGGAGTTTGGGCAAAATCAATAGCCTGGATGCGATATTTCCACAGCGCCATCAGGGTGAAGGCGATGATGGTAAGGCAAAAGCGGCAATGACGCTTGACACGGCAAATCAGCCGCTTGACGGTCGTTTGAAATAGGGCCAACAGCCTGATGTTCGCGATCAGCTATTGCTCATTTTTTAAGTGCTTTGCGATGCTGGGTACCAGATTCATCGCCAAACAGGTTTGGCCGGACGGATCGCGCAGCGCATCACCAATCAGGTGGTAAAGATCCCAACGCTCGCGGGCTTCACCATCGACCATGTGGTACAGCAATAGCCGGGTTTGATCGATTGGTAGCTCGCCGTCCAGCAGCGCTGATATCTGCTCCGCGCGACTGCCGCTGCCATCCTCGCCTACCGCCATACACCCAACCCTTCGTGCTTTTGTTGTTCGAATTCATTTTCGGCGCATTGCGCGGAGCTTCACCAGCGTTTGTCGCTTGCAATATCGAGCAGCGGGCGCAAGCGCTCCGCAATAGCCTCGCGTGCACGGAATATCCGGCTACGGACGGTACCGATCGGACAGCCCATGGTCTCGGCGATTTCGTCATAGCTCAGACCCTCCAACTCCCTGAGCGTGATCGCGATTCTGAGCTCCTCCGGCAAAGCCTCCATCGCAATGTTGACGGTTTCTGCAATTTGTTTGGTGGCTAGCATGGACTCAGGGGTGTTGATATCCCTCAGATGCTCTCCGTCATCAAAAGTTTCCGCTTCCTCAGCATCAGCCTCGGTCGAGGTAGGCGCTCGCCGACCCTGAGTGACCAGATAATTCTTGGCGGTGTTAATGCCAATCCGGTAAAGCCAGGTATAGAAAGCGGAGTCACCACGAAATTTGGGTAGCGCCCGGTAGGCCTTGATGAAGGCCTCCTGCACCACATCCTCAGCCTCGGCTTGGTCGCGAACAAGGCGCGACACCAGCCGCATCAGCTTGCGCTGATATTTGCTGACCAACAGCTCGAATGCTTTTTTATCACCCTGCTGTACGCGATCAACGAGTAGCTGATCGATATCGCGTTCTGTCGTCAATGCCCATGCCCTCGAACGAGTGCGACATGCGGGCGAAGTATTCGCGCGGTTGCGCGTTGCTGACTCTGGCTTTGGTCGCCGTCATCGTTGTAATGAGCAGTGGCTTTGACGGTGGATCACGCGCAACTGCGCGTTGATTCGAGCCGTGCTAGGCTATCTGGGTTGCCCTTGTATCGTTATTTTTCTCGGCGCTTCGCTCTTGGTCGCTTAGACTGCGTGAGACCAGCTCAACCAACCCAAGGCGATATGTCCTTACTCAGCGCATCATGAGTGGCTTGGCTGGCAGCGACCCAGCGACAGGCAACCGATAACGCATGAAATGCGTCATCACTCACACTGTCGGGAAGCAATATCAGGGTGGTCAATCGACCCGATACAGCTTGCAAGCGCAGCACCATCAATGATGGCCAGAGCGTCGACCCTTGGCGTAGTTGAACCACCTCGCCTACAGCATCGGACCATGGTGTCGATCCGGCTTCGGCGTCAGGCAAAGTCTCTAGCAACCGGATCTGGCCGAGTCCTGTTACGTCAATGCGCAGGCCTGTTCTTCGTCGAAGTGGCTGCACGATGAGCGCAAATGACGCGATGGCGCAAATGATGGCCAGCACATGCTGCAGTGAAAAGGAAAAACCAAGGGAATCGGCTGATTGCAGCAGCCAGGATGATGTCGACAGCAGCACTGCCGACATCGCAAATTGAAGCCCAGCCAAGAGGCGCGACGGCCTGATCGTGGCTGACAAGGCGATAGACATCAGCAGCAATGCCGCAGATGCATCACGCCTTGGAAAAAATTAGCGTACCGTTGGTGCCACCGAATCCGAATGAATTCTTGACGGCGATATTGATCGGCATATCGCGCGCCGCGTTGGCGCAATAATCGAGATCACAGTTGGGATCTTGATTAAAGATATTGATAGTGGGTGGCGATTTTTGGTGATGAACTGCCAACACGGTGAACACCGATTCCAATCCACCCGCACCACCGAGCAAGTGCCCGGTCATGGATTTGGTGGAGTTCACCACCACCTTGTGCGCGTGATCACCTAATGCGCGCTTGATGGCAACAGTCTCCGCAACATCCCCCAATGGGGTTGATGTGCCATGTGCGTTAACGTAGTCGACCTGATCGGGGTTGATGCCCGCATTGCGCATCGCTGACACCATGCAGCGCCGTGCGCCATCACCATCTTCCAGTGGCGCAGTCATGTGATGCGCGTCTGCACTCATGCCGAACCCGAGCAGCTCTGCATAAATCTTTGCCCCGCGTGCTTTGGCGTGTTCGTACTCTTCCAGCACCATCACACCGGCACCCTCGCCGAGCACGAAACCATCGCGATCTTTATCCCATGGGCGCGAAGCGGTTGCCGGGTCATCATTGCGCGACGACAAGGCACGCGCTGCGGCAAAGCCGCCTATGCCCAGCGGCGATACGGTTGACTCGGCACCGCCGGCGATCATGATGTCGGCATCACCGTACTCGATCAAACGACCTGCCTCGCCGATGCAATGCAAACCTGTGGTGCACGCTGTGACGATGGCCAGGTTCGGCCCTTTCAAGCCGTACTTGATGGAGAGGTGGCCTGAGATCATGTTGATGATCGAGGCGGGCACGAAGAAAGGGCTAATACGACGCGGACCGCGCTTTTCGTATTCACCATGGGTTTCTTCGATCATCGGCAAGCCGCCGATACCGGAGCCCACCATCACGCCAATACGCTCGGCATTTGCCTCGGTGACTTCCAAACCACTGTCTTGCATGGCTTGAATACCAGCGGCCATACCAAAGTGGATGAAGGTATCCATATGCCGCGCTTCTTTGGCAGGAATGTAATCTTCCACTTGGAAGCCCTTCACCTCACCGGCGAAGGTGGTCGCGAAGGCGCTAGCGTCAAATTTAGTGACAGTCGCAATGCCGGATTGACCGGACAGTAGCGCTTGCCATGCGGAAGAAATCGTGTTGCCAACGGGGGATACGCATCCCAGTCCCGTGACAACGACACGGCGTCGAGGGGGGCGAGTCAAACAATACTCCTGGAGGACAAATTGGGCAGTGCGGGCGGGAAAGCTTAGGCCTTGACGTGCGCCTTGGCGTAATCGATAGCTTGCTGCACGGTTGTAATTTTTTCGGCTTGCTCGTCAGGGATTTCCATTTCGAACTCGTCTTCCAGCGCCATCACCAGTTCAACGGTATCCAGCGAGTCAGCGCCAAGATCGTCAACGAAAGACGACTCGGTTTTAATATCCGCTTCAGCAACGCCTAGTTGCTCAGCGACGATTTTTTTTACACGCGATTCGATGTCAGACATCTTCATCCTCCAGTGGGTAGTTATACGTTTGAGTGAAAGAATTCTATCAGGTTTGCGATTCGGAACTTAAGTTTTGCCTTTTGTTTTTGCCAACATCGAACGGCGTTCGATACTCTCAAAAAGGCACCATCAGCCCCCGCTCATGTACATACCGCCATTGACATGCAGCGTGGTGCCAGTGATATAGCCGGCTTGGGGTGATGCGAGAAATGACACACTGGTAGCAATATCTTCCGGCATACCAAAGCGGCCGGCCGGAATCTGCTGCAATAACGCAGCCACCTGCTGCTCGGTGAGTGCCTTGGTCATGTCGGTGTCGATAAAGCCCGGAGCGACGCAATTCACGGTGATATTGCGGCTACCGATCTCGCGCGCCAGTGCACGACTCATCCCGGCTACGCCAGCCTTGGCGGCTGCATAGTTCATCTGACCCGCATTGCCGGCTGAACCAACCACCGAGGTGATGTTAATGATGCGACCATACTTAGCTTTCATCATGCCGCGCAAAACCGCACGCGACATCCGACCGACTGCGCTCAGATTGGTCGCGATAACCGCGTCCCATTCTTCATCTTTCATCCGCATGGCGAGTTGATCTTGCGTGATGCCGGCGTTATTCACCAGAATCGAAACGCCGCCCATGTCTTTGCTGATCTCGTCAATCAGCGCAGCTGAAGCGACCGCATCATTGACGTTGAGCACGACGCCACGCCCTGCATCCGGGCGCACAGTTTTTAGATATTCACTGATCGCTGCCGCACCGGCGTCAGTCGTTGCGGTACCGATCACGGTGGCACCGTGCTTGGCGAGATCGATCGCGATCGCACGTCCAATGCCGCGTGAGGCGCCCGTTACCAGTGCAATTTGTTTATCAAGTACGGTGCTCATTTGCTTGCCTCCAGAACAGCCTCGAGTGATGTCTGATCATTGATTGCATCAGCCGTCAGCTGCGTATCGATACGCTTGACCAAACCGCTGAGCACCTTGCCAGGCCCACATTCAATCACCCGTGTGATCCCCAAGGCCGACATCTTTTGTACCGACTCAACCCAGCGCACTGGCGCAGCCGCTTGACGCACCAGCGCATCTTTGATGGCAGTAGCATCGGCTTCAATCGCTACATCGACATTGTTGATGAGTTGAATGCTCGGCGCGGCGAAGTTCACCTGCGCTAGGTATTCACGTAAGCGATCCGACGCAGGCTTTAGCAGCGATGAGTGAAACGGCGCGGAAACCGGCAGGGGCAGCGCACGTTTGGCGCCTTTGGATTTCGCTAACTCGCATGCACGTTCTACCGCAGCCTTGTGCCCGGCGATGACCACTTGTGCCGGCGCATTGAAGTTGACTGGCTCGACCACCTCGCCCTGCGCAGCTTCGGCGCAAGCAGCGCGCACGTCATCATCGGAAAGACCGAGAATGGCGGCCATCCCACCCTGACCGACTGGCACTGCCTCTTGCATCGCCTGCGCACGAAACCGTACCAGCGGCACTGCATCACGAAAATCAATCACGCCAGCCGCTACCAGTGCCGAGTACTCGCCCAGGCTATGTCCAGCGACCACGGTGGGCACTGCGCCGCCTGCTGCAATCCAGGCACGATAAAACGCTACTGCGCATGCCAACATCACCGGCTGGGTGTTGGTGGTGAGATCGATTGATTCTTTCGGGCCTTCGGCGATCAGTTTCGCCAAATCCAGTTGCAGTACGTCTGAGGCTTCGCTGATGGTATCGCTAACGACACGGTTCTCGGCAAAACCATTCAACATACCGATGGCTTGCGAGCCCTGCCCGGGGAAAACAAATGCAGTTGCGTTCATATGAGATGTTCGTTCTTGCTTAGTTTTTCACAGCCTTGCCAGCGCAGCGCCCCAGGTGAAACCACCACCAACGCCTTCCATCAATATGTGCTGTCCAGCTTTAATTCGACCATCACGCATGGCAACATCCAATGCCAGCGGGATAGAGGCCGCCGATGTGTTGCCATGCTGATCCACGGTGACCACCATTTTTTCCAGGGGTAGCCCAAGTTTTTTTGCAGTACCCTGCATGATGCGAATGTTTGCCTGATGCGGAATCAGCCAATCAAGCTGCGAAGCCTGCATGCCGGCAGCCTCTAGGGTTTCGTTGGCGACTTGTTCTAGTACCGAGACCGCGAGCTTAAATACAGCCTGTCCGTCCATCGTTAGGAACGCACTGCCGCTCACTACACCACCACTCATGTGACCTGGCACGCAGAGAATATCGGTATGACGTCCATCCGCATGCAACTTGGTAGCGAGAATACCGGGCTCCGCAGATGCGGTCATGACAATCGCCCCCGCGCCATCACCAAACAGGACGGACGTCGTGCGATCGTTGAAATCAAGAATCCGTGAAAACACCTCGGCACCAATGACCAGTACGCGCTTGTGCATGCCGGAGCGAATAAAGCTGTCTGCCGCCGCCACCGCGTACACAAAGCCACTGCAGACGGCTTGCACGTCGAGCGCAGCACAATGGTTGGTGATACCAAGCTTGCGCTGAACAACGCAGGCCGTACTCGGAAAGCCACCCAAGTAATCCGGTGTCGAGGTAGCGAGAATAATCAGATCAATGTCATTTGGCGTGAGGTTCGCCATCTGCAGCGCGTTCTGGGCGGCAGTGACCGCCAGATCACTGGACAATACGCCATCGTCTGCAAAGTGGCGCGCAGAAATACCGCTGCGCGAGACGATCCATTCGTCCGAAGTCTCAAGGCCACGCTCGGCGAGTACCGCTGCCAAGTCTTGGTTGGTGAGACGCCTAGGTGGTAAGCAACTACCAGTGCCAACGATGCGGGAATAGGTGGTCATGCCAATTTAGGTGATGGATTCTCTGTGCCAGCCGCCTGCGGCATCAGTTCGCCGATAGCAGTTTCGATACGCGACAGCACATCGTAATGCGCCGCGTCGAAAGCGCGCCGTATGGCCCATTCGAAGCCATAGGCGCTCTCGCCGCCGTGGCTCTTGAATACCAAACCACGCAAGCCGAGCAAGCTCGCTCCATTGTAACGGGAGGGATTCAGTCGCTGCGAAATTCGACGCAACGCGCCTTGCGCCAGTAGCGCGCCCAGCATATTCAACCAACCCTGCTTGAGCTCACTGACAAGAACACCCTTCACCAGACGACCCAGCCCTTCAGCCGCCTTCAAGGTCACGTTGCCGACGAAGCCATCGCACACCACGATATCGGTGGTACCTTCGAAGATGTCATTGCCCTCGACATTGCCATAAAAATTGATCAAACCCTTCTCATGATCAGCACGTAATAGCACTGCGGTTTGCTTCACCAGCTCATTGCCTTTGATGTCTTCTTCGCCGACATTCAACAAACCCACCGTGGGGCGCGAATGACCTTCAACGGCGGCGACAAGCGCCGAGCTCATCAAGGCAAACTGCTGCAGGTGGAAAGGTTCGCAATCGACATTGGCACCTAAGTCGAGCACATAGGTGGGGCCGTCTTTTTGGTTCGGGAGGATGGTGCAAATCGCAGGGCGGTCGACCCCAGCGATCGTTTTCAAGAGGTAGCGCGATACCGCCATCAACGCACCGGTATTACCAGCTGAGACACAAGCCTGTGCTGCCCCCTCTTTGACCTGATCAATTGCAACCCGCATCGATGAGTCACGCTTGCGACGCAGTGCAACCTCGAGTGTGTCGTCCATCTCGACCACTTCAGTGGCGTTGACGATACTGAGTTGGGAATGATGCTCGGCACCCAGTTTGCGTAACTCGGCGCGAATGGCGTCTTCGCGACCAACCAGCAGCAGGTGGGCATCGTGCTGTTGCTTAACGAAAGCAAGCGACGCAGGAACCGTGACCGACGGACCATGGTCGCCGCCCATGCAGTCAATCGATATGCGAACGGTCATGGTTGACCAACCGGAGCCTGGAGGCTTCCGGCAAATCTGACCTGAGGGAGATGGTCGCGCATACAAAAACGGCGCAAGCGGTCAAAGACCCCTGACGCCGAATGATGAAGATGCTTTGCGTAGAACTGGGTTCGCCAGCGACGAATTATTCGTCGTTCTTGGTCTTCATGACCTTGCGGCCACGATAGAAACCGTTCGGGCTGATGTGGTGACGCAGGTGCACCTCGCCCGTGGTCGGCTCAATAGCGGTGGCCGGCGCGGTCAAAAACTGGTGCGAGCGGTGCATACCCCGCTTCGACGGCGTCTTTTTGTTTTGCTGAACTGCCATAACGTACTCCTAAGGAAGCACTGATTGAGAAAAATGCCGAAATCGGTCCGCATTTGCCCCAAAACAGCGAATCCAAAATTTTAACACAACGGAGTGGCTTAAACACCCCTCCTGAAGCGGCGCATCTAACCGGCGCCCACGAAGGAGACTCGGCCCAAGCTTTTCAAATAATTAATTTTCTGGCTTTACTTTTTCAAATTATGCAAGACAGCGAAGGGAGAATCAGGCTTTTCCGGCGCCGGTACTGCCTGACCGTCAGGGCATTGCGGATGCCGTGGCGATAAGGGGATCGCCAGCAAAGCCTCATCTTCCACCAGCTGCAGCAGATCGAGCGCGGCGCTGCCGACGATCACATCGACGCTCTCGTCATCCACCGTCTGCTCGGTGGCATCGGCATCTGCCTCGTCACTTGCCAGCAGGAGTAGCGATTGCGTGGCGAAGGCGTATGAAAATGGCAACAGGCAGCGCTGGCAGATCAGGCTCACCTCACCCTCGACCGCCATACTTAGCTGCGGGTAGCCCCTGGGGTGGCGACCGCCATCAAACGACCAGCGAATTTCCCCCTCGGGCTTAGCGGCCTCTGCTGCCAGGCGCGCAAACCCAGTCACCGGGGTCACCCCGTCGCGCTGCTCGCCAAGCCGGCAGAACGCAAATGCATCGACAATCGTGTTGCTCATGGCGGCTAGCTTCTCTGGAAACCCGATATAGTAACAAGGCTGTTTCTGTCCACCTAGCCACGTTATCACGCTGCCCATTTTCGGATGTCGACCAACCCCCGCCTCTTGCTTGCCTCTGGCTCGGCCTACCGCAAATCGCTGCTGGCTCGGCTCAGGCTGGATTTCGAGACCTGCTCGCCGGACATCGACGAGCGCCCATTGCCCGGCGAGTCCGCCGCCGAGACTGCACTTCGACTGGCGCAAGCCAAGGCAGAAGCCGTGGCCGCGACGGTGAATGCGGGCTTGATCATCGGCTCCGATCAGGTCGCCACCCTAGATGGCCAACACATCGGCAAACCCGGTACTCACGCTAATGCGATGGCGCAATTGCAAAGCATGCGCGGACGTGAAGTGGTGTTTCATACGGCCCTCTGCCTGCTTGATACACGAGCGGATGCGCCGCGGCACTTGCAACTCGAGAACGTTAAAACGGTGGTGATGTTTCGTGATCTGCCCGACGCCGAGCTGGATGCATACTTGCGGATCGAACAGCCCTATGATTGCGCAGGTAGCGCAAAGAACGAGGCACTGGGTATCGCGCTGCTGTCGTCCATGCGCAGCGACGACCCCACGGCACTGACCGGCTTGCCGCTGATTGCGCTGGTTGGCATGCTGCGCACATCCGGCCTGACTTTTTTTGAGCGCTAACGCGATGCATGGCACGCTCTACCTGATTCCCAACGCGCTTGGCGAAGGCGCGCTGGATGCGGTGATTCCGGAGCCGGTGCGTGCGCGTACCGCATCGCTGCAGTACTTCATCGCAGAAAACGCAAAAAGTGCGCGCGCCTTTCTGAAACTGGTGGGCACCACGCACCCGCTGCAACAGTCGCTGCAAGAAACGCATATTAGTGAGCTGAACGTGAACACTGCCGCCGAGCTGTTACCGGCGCTGTTGTCACCACTACTTCAGGGCCATGACGTCGGCTTGTTGTCCGAGGCTGGCGTACCGGCGGTGGCAGACCCGGGCGCAGACCTCGTGCGTCTTGCGCACCGAGAGCACATTACGGTCAAACCGTTAGTGGGTCCATCCTCTTTGCTGCTGGCGCTGATGGCGAGCGGACTGAATGGGCAAAGCTTTGCATTCCATGGCTACCTTCCGACGGACGCCGATGCACGCGCTACTCGCCTAAGGCAACTGGAGCAGCGCTCTCGGCAAGAACGGCAAACACAGATGTTTATCGAGACGCCTTATCGCAATGAGGCGATGTTACAGGCACTTGCCACCAACTGCGCACCGACGACCCTTATCTGCATAGCGACCGATCTCACGCTGGATACTGAGTCAGTTCGCACCAACAGCGCGCAGCAATGGCAAAAGGAAATCGCGGCAGGAAAGATGCCAGCATTCAGAAAGAGACCGACCGTATTTCTGATGCTGGCGTAAATTTAGCGCGGCTTGACCCACTCCGTTGCCATCGTTTTTGCAAAACCCTCACCGACGGCGGCACCAAACTTTTTCAGTACCCGATCCGACAGACCTTCACGCACGGTGTAGTCAATCACATCTTCCGCTTTCAACACATCGCGCGCCACGCCATCGACTGTGCCGAGTCCATCTGCTAAACCAAGCCGAATCGCGCTCTCGCCAGTCCAGAATAGCCCGGAGAAAATCTCCGGCGAGGTCTTGAGACGCTTGCCACGACCCGATCGTACTGCAGCGATAAACTGCTGATGAATCTCGTCGAGCAAGGATTGTGTGTGTGCCTTATGACGAGGATTCTGTGGCTGGAATGGATCCATCATGGCTTTGTTCTCACCAGCGGTCATGAGTCGGCGTTCGACACCGAGTTTGTTCATCAAACCAGTAAAACCAAAACTGCTCATCAATACACCAATGGATCCAACAATGCTGCCTTGGCTAACGTAGATGCGGTCTGCCGCTGCTGCGATGTAATAGCAGCCTGAGGCGCACATATCTTCCACCACCACATACACCGGTTTATTGGGATGCAGCTTGCGCAGTCGTACGATCTCATTGTTCACAATCGCTGCCTGCACCGGACTGCCGCCGGGGCTGTTCATGCGAATCACCAGACCAACCGAGCCTTCGTCGTTGAATGCGTCCTGTAAAGCCGGCATGATGGTATCGACTGAAGCAGTCGGACTATCCGCATCGATCTCGCCGCTAATCTCGA
>JAIXQV010000143.1 GCA_027485535.1 Oxalobacteraceae bacterium
AAAGACAGCGAGAAGTTGGCCACCATCCGTTTAATCAACGCCGCGATCAAGCAGCGAGAAGTGGATGAGCGCATTGAGCTTGGCGATGATCAGGTGCTGTCTGTCATCGAGAAAATGATCAAGCAGCGCAAAGACTCGATCACCCAATTCGAAGCTGGCGGCCGTCAGGATCTGGCTGACAAAGAAAAGTCAGAGATTGCTGTGCTGGCCGCTTACATGCCAGCGCAAATGTCAGCAGCAGAAGTACAAGCCGAGGTAGCGGCTGCGGTCACGCAAGCCGGGGCCAGTGGCCCGCAAGACATGGGTAAGGTAATGGCGGTGCTGAAACCCAAACTGGCCGGACGCGCTGATATGACCGCAGTTTCGGCCTTGGTGAAAGCAGCGCTAACCAAGTGATCGGTGCTATGACACCATCTGCCACAAGCACATCGTGATACCGCAAAGCTTCTTGCAGGATCTTTTGAATCGCGTCGACATTGTCGAGGTGGTGGGACGCTATGTGCAGTTGAAAAAAGGTGGCGCCAACTACCTCGGACTATGTCCGTTTCATGGCGAAAAATCGCCCTCGTTCACGGTGAGCCCAGCGAAGCAGTTCTTCCACTGCTTCGGCTGCGGTGCAAACGGTAGCGCTATTGGCTTCATGATGGAGTTCTCGGGCATGAGCTTCATCGAAGCCGTGAAAGAGCTTGCGCAAAATGCGGGTATGACCGTGCCTGAGCAGGAAGATCGCTTGCCCCCAGCGCAGCGCGCCGCAATACAGGCGAAAAGCATGGCGCTATCCGAAGTCATGACCCGTGCCTGCGACTACTACCGGCAGCAGCTACGCGCAGCGCCAAACGCGATTGATTACCTCAAGCGACGCGGACTAACGGGCGAGATCGCTGCCAAGTTTTGGATAGGGTACGCGCCAGATGCGTGGGACAGCTTGCGTAAAGTATTTCCTGATTACGAAGATGCGGTGCTGGTCGAAGCTGGCATGGTGATCGACAAGAGCGATGAAGAGGGCGGTACGCGCAAACGTTATGACCGCTTTCGCGACCGAATCATGTTCCCGATTCGAAACACCAAGGGGCAGGTGATTGGTTTCGGTGGCCGCGTGCTTGATCAGGGTGAGCCCAAGTATCTCAACTCACCCGAGACACCGCTGTTTCAAAAAGGAACCGAGCTTTACGGTTTGTTCGAAGCGCGGCAGGCGATTCGCGAGAAGGGTCATGTGTTGGTGACCGAGGGCTATATGGATGTTGTCGCACTAGCGCAGTTCGGTGTGGCGCAGGTGGTGGCGACGCTTGGTACTGCCTGCACAGCGGTACATGTGCAGAAGTTGTTGCGCCAGACGGATCAGGTGGTTTTTAGTTTTGATGGCGATGCTGCAGGCCGACGCGCGGCACGTCGTGCTTTGGAGGCTTGTCTGCCGCATGCGACTGACAGCCGCACGCTAAAGTTTCTCTTTCTGCCGGTTGAGCATGATCCCGACAGTTTTATTCGCGCGCATGGTACGGCGGCTTTTGAGCAGATGATTCGTGATGCAACGCCCCTATCGCAGTTCTTGATTGCCACGGTCACGGAAGAGCAAGATTTATTGACGGCAGAGGGGCGTGCCCGCGCGCAGTTCGACGCCAAGCCGCTGTTGCAAGCAATGCCAGCTTCGGCGCTGCGCTTGCAGATGCTACGACAGCTAGCGCAAATCACCGATAGCACTGCCCAGGAATTGGAAACACTGTTCGAGTTGGTGACGCCGGTTGCGAATAAATACTTGAAGGCAGCCCCCCGGGCAATTCGACGCAAGCCACCGGTTGAGCTCGAGCGCAAGGTCTTGCGCATGTTGCTCGCGCACCCCGGGCTGGCGCATGAGCTCGACGATGCCGCGCTGCAGGTACTCGCTGCAAGCGCCCCTGATCATGGTGAGATGCTGCGTCGGGTGGTGCAGGCGGCGAAGCAAGTCTCGGGGGAGGCCGGGTTTGCGGTACTGGCCGAGCAACTCCGCGGCAGCGGTGACGAGCTCGACGTGTTGATGACCGAGGTGCTGGCGGAGCCATTGCCGGATTTGGCGCCTGCGCGGATTGAATTAGCCGGCGCGGTACGACAGGCCGCGATGCGAGCTTTGCGCGCCGAGCAGGATCGGCTGGTGGCGGAAGGTTTATCGGATGATCATTCGCGAGCTCGGTACCGAGAAATAGTTGCCACGCTGGAGCAATTACGAATAGCCGGAGAATCTGATCTCGCTGATGGGCCAAAGGACTAGGACGAATCTGAACAGAATTTTAGGAAAAATAGCGAATAGATGGTTAATTATCAACTTCGGGTCATCTTCCTCTGGCAAATGAAGCTATTTAGCGACTTGTTTTGGTTTAGTTACACCCGTTCTCAAAGGGAAATGAGTGCCTGATGTGCTATGATTGAAGGCTTTTCATTCTGTTTCGTACAGAGCTACAAAACAACGTTCTACTGAGTAGACCCCGCCGGGCGGGCGGCCACCGAGAGCGGCAGAATTAGCGGCGCAAATGCGACCCACTGCCGGAATGCTGGAGACACCAGCGCGGCCAACTCCCCGGTTCCCATTGCAGCATCGACTAACTCCCAAGGGTGGATCGATCCATGGCGACAAGCAAAAAAACTGTGAAA
>JAIXQV010000220.1 GCA_027485535.1 Oxalobacteraceae bacterium
AATTACAACCGTATCGCTCTGGCCGCGTGCTTCGGCACTTTTATCGAGTGGTATGACTTTCTGACCTTCGCCACACTCGCGGTTCATTTCGCGGTGCTGTTCTTTCCGGCGGATGACCCGGTCGCAGGTCTGCTCTATAGCCTGGCCGCCTTTGGTATCGGCATGGTGGTACGCCCGCTCGGCGCTGCGGTGTTTGGCTCGTTCGGAGACCGCTACGGTCGCCGTAAAGTGTTCATTGCGACCATCGGCATCATGGGCCTGGCGACGTTCTTAGTTGGCTTACTGCCGACCTTCGCGGACTGGGGGTGGTGGGCCACTGGTTTGCTGCTTCTGCTGCGAGTGATACAGGGCTTGGCCATGGGCGGCGAGATTGGCGGCGCCAATGTGTACCTCGCTGAACATGCACCACGCGATAAGCGTGGCGCGGCGACTAGTGTGCTGCAATGGATGGGCGGCTTGGGTATTTTGGCCTCGACGGCGCAACTGATCATGCTGCAAACCTGGCTCAGCCCTGAAGAATTTTCTAGCTGGGGCTGGCGCGTGCCTTTTTTATTTTCTGCGGTGCTACTGCTACTGAGTATTAAAGCCCGACTCGCCTTGCTTGAATCACCCGTCTTCAGCGAATTACAAAATACCGGTAATACCAGCCCCAACCCGCTAAAAGATTGTCTGCAAGACCCCCCAACATTCAAGCGCATGTTGTTACTGTTTTTTGGGGTATCGGCGGGTGGCAGCGTTTTGTTTTTCAGTTCGCAGGTGTATTTAGCGGTCTACCTGAAAACTGTCGTGCATATGGATGCAGTGACCGTAGGTTGGCTGAGTGCCGCGAGTACGGTATGTCTATTCCCGCTCACGTTTTTAGCGGGTGCTTTATCCGACCGATGGGGCAGACGACCGGTGGTTCTCTCTGGGCTTCTGCTAGGCGTGGTGTCGATTTTGCCGATCTACACCGCCCTACCGTTCATCGCCGATCAATTGCCTCTGGTGTTTCTGCTGCAGCTAATCCTCGTGAGCGCAGTGGCATTGGTCACCGGGCCGCAAACTGCCTTGCTATCGGAGTTGTTTAACGCGCGTACACGCTACACCGCCGTGGGCTTGCCGCACAACCTTTCGGCTGGCTGGATCGGGGGCTTGTCGCCGTATATGGTGAACCTCATCGCCAGTCAATCAGGGCTCGCGGTGGTCGGTTTGATGTACCCCAACGCGCTGCTGCTGATGGCCCTGCTGGTTTGCTATTTCAAGTTACCGGAAACTTTCGGCCGCGATCTGGCTGAATAAAAAAACTGGGCATGCCTAAATGTTAGGTACCTGTATTGTTCACGCGTATCTTCCAAACAGACAGCTCTTACATCATCTTTCCCCGCGATATCGGACATGCTCGGCGCATGTGTAGCGCCTCGGCGGCTTTTTCTTGTTCGATGTTTTGCCGAATTTTATCCATGTCGAGCATGGAAATTTGCTGCATCAGGTAACTGACCTTCTCTGTGTCATGGAAACCCTTCTCGACATAGAGAATAATGCGCTGCCTGAATATCACTAAAGCGCTCTCGTCTTCCAAGCCAAATGTTTTCGCGAGCGCAGACGCGTGCTTGACATCGCAATGCGCCAGTACAGCGGAGGGTACCAGACTGGCCAGCACTTGATCTTGCGAGATCTCCGTATCGTTCAAGATAAAACGCAGGATCAGCGTCTCGCTGCTATCGACCAGCTCTTCAAAATTAGTTGAACTGACGGTGAGCGACTTCATCGGTGGCGATATTTCTCAGCTAAACGGTAACGCTCAGGAAGACAACACGGCACGGAGGCATGCCGGCTATCTCAGTGGTTCACTTCAGTGGTTCGCTTCAGTGGTTCGCTTCAGCGGTTCTCTTCACTGGTTCTCTTGTGTCGCTGATCGATTTCGATGGGAATCGCGCGTGGCGTTTGCTCTGATGACTTAGAGATAGCAGCAATGACACCAACCACGGCAAACAGGCACAACAACACTGCTGGCGACTCGATCAGCGTGTGGGTGTGATCGTACGAAGTACCGTGTGCCATTGCAAACCCAGACCCCATAGCACCGCACAAAGCGACCATAACTTTTTTGTAATTCAACGCAATTCCCCTCAATAAGATTGTTGCGAAGCCCGCTACCAACTTGCTACACCGGCGAGGACGCTGAATACCGCTATGACATCGGTCAAGAAGATGGACGCCGATACTTCAATCGCCGCATGACATGACCTACAAATTCGAATTTACTTCTGCCGCCATGACATGGCAAGCAGTTTTATCTTCTTGCTTTTTCGTTAGCACTTCCCAACCAGCGCTCATTCGTTAGCGCTTAGCGGACGTAGTTGCAGACTCAAGCGGCGCGCGATCAAACTAGTCTCCTGCCAGCCGAGGTGCTGGTAGTAATCGAGCGCGGGTTGATTATCCAAATCTGCCAATAGCTGCGCTCGCGTGGCACCGCGCTCACTCGCCCAAGCAAGCACGGCCTGCAGCACCTGACGGCCGATGCCGCGCTTACGCCAGGCCTCGTGCACCACCATGTCCTCGATCCATGCTGAGTGCGCACCTTCTGCCGTTGAAAACACCAACTGCGCCGAGCACATGGCGATCGCTTCTCCTTGCGGCGAACGAGCGAGCATGATGCAGGCATTCGGGCTGGCCAACACCCCCGCCAATCCGCGGATCTGGCGCTCAGTGTCAGGCTTGAAGTCCTGCTCAATAGTGAACAGCGCGGCGAGCAAGCCCACCATGGCCGGAATGTCGGCGCTGCTGGCTTGCTCGATCATCACCTCGTTCTCGCTCATTCGCGCCCCCTGCCATAGATGATGATGGCCAAAAACAGGGCCGGCGTCTCGCTCAGCACCTCGGGGCCGTGCGGTACGTCGCCGCGAAAGGTCAGCGTATCGCCGGGGCCCATCTCATAGGTTTCGTTGCCATGTCGATAAGTCATCCGTCCTTGCAGCATGTAGATCAGCTCGGTACCTGGGTGCTGGAAGGTCGGAAACACCTCGGAGGCATCGTCTAGGCTGATCAGAAACGGCTCGAACAGTTTTTCCGGGCCTTGGTCGTAGGCCAGCAAACGGTAGGTGTGGCCCGAGCGGGTGCCGCGCCGCACCACCTCCATACCCTCACCGGCACGCACCAGCTGGGCATTGCCCTCGATGACATCCACATCGCGAAACAGCGCCGAGAGCGACATCCCGAGTGAGCGCGCCAATTTGTGCAGCGTATCCAAGCTGGTGGCGCACTGCCCGTTCTCGATCTTGGACAGCATCCCGCGCGAGATACCCGCCAGCGTCGAGACCTCGGCAATCGTCAGCCCGTGGGCCAGCCGCTTCTCTCGCAGCGCAGCACCAAGGTGACGCGCGATCGCCAAACCCTCGCCACCCACCGCTTCTTCATTCGCGGCGGGAACCGCCGAGGGTGCTGAACGCCTATTGACCATGATTTCCCATTTTCTACGGTTGACCGACTGAAAAAAGTTAGATATAAGAATAATTGTTTATTGTGACGAAACAAAGCCCCGCCGTCAAAGCGGCGCGCAACCAACTCAAAAGAACCTTTCTTTATGCCCTTGCGACTGCTTAGATTTGGCCTCAGCCGCTCGCACCCCGAGCCGAGGATGTTCTCCACGCCCACCGACCTCCAGTCGGAGTATGACGTGGTCATTATCGGCGCTGGTGGCCACGGACTGGCCGCGGCCTATTATCTGGCGCGTGACCACGGCATCAAGCGGGTCGCAGTACTCGAGAAGGGCTATATCGGTGGCGGTAACACCGGCCGCAACACCACCATCATCCGCTCCAACTACCTGACGCCCGAGGGCGTGAAGTTCTACGATACCTCGGTGCAACTGTGGCAGGACCTGGCGGAAGACTTCGACCTCAACCTGTTTTACTCGACGCGTGGCCACTTCACCCTGGCGCACACGGACTCGGCAGTACGCACCATGCGCTGGCGCGCCGAAGTCAACAAACACTACGGCGTTGAATCCGAGTTGGTGGGGCCGGATTTCGTCAAACGTGCCTGCCCGTCGATTGACATCACCTGCGGTGGTCATGCGCCCATACTCGGCGCGCTGTATCACGCCCCCGGCGCCATAGCGCGGCATGATGCAGTGGCCTGGGGCTATGGCCGTGGCGCCTGCAATCGCGGCGTTGAAATTCACCAGCAAACTGCGGTCACCGGCATTGACGTGGTCGGTGGCAAAGTGGTCGGTGTCCAAACGACGCGCGGCCCCATCAGAACCAGCAAGGTGCTGTGTGCAGTGGCCGGGTTTACGCCGCGTGTGACCGACATGGTCGGCATCAGAACACCGCTTTACATTCACCCGCTGCAGGCCATGGTGAGCGAGCCGATGAAGCCATGGCTGGATCAGATTTTTGTCTCTGGCAGCTTGCATATTTATATCAGCCAGAGCGCGCGTGGTGAGTTGGTGATGGGCGCTTCGCTCGACCCCTATGAAGTGCATTCAACGCGCTCAACGCTCGACTTCACAGAGACCTTGTCGGCACATATGCTCGACATGTTCCCCTTCCTGTCGCATGTAAAAGTGAACCGTCAATGGTCAGGCATGGCCGACATGACGCCTGACTTCGCGCCGCTCATGGGCAAGACTGAAGTTGAAGGTTTTTATCTGGATGCGGGCTGGGGTACTTGGGGCTTCAAGGCCACCCCAGTGTGTGGCAAAACCATGGCGTGGACCGTTGCCAACGATAAGCCGCATGAATTGATCACCGGATTTTCTTTAGATCGCTTCCGCAATTATTCGCTCACGGGCGAAAAAGGCGCAGCGAGCGTGGGGCACTGATATGAAACTAATGC
>JAIXQV010000254.1 GCA_027485535.1 Oxalobacteraceae bacterium
CTGGCGCACGCCGGCAACCGCTGCTAACAGCGCAGCATCCGCACCCGTAGCTCAGCTGGATAGAGCGCTGCCCTCCGAAGGCAGAGGCCACAGGTTCGAATCCTGTCGGGTGCACCATCTCTCTTTTTGATCCTGAAAAATCCTGTAACGCCCTGAAGGGCAAGGAAAATTCAGCGGTTCGAAAACCTTCTTTTGGCACGTATGCCATGTTGTCTGCGAATGCTAATTTGAGCACTGCACGACGATCCTCTAACCTCTCAGAAGCCCATAATTTACAAGGGCTTGCGAGAAATTCCATCGCGGTTCGAAAAGTTTCGTCATAGTCTGGCAGCGGACGACCGCAGTTTGCGATTTTCTCGTTCAGCACCAGCTTCTGCGATTCAAATTCCTGTAGACGCTTTTCATACGCTTTGATCAGCGTCTCGCTGTCAGCATCGACAATCCGGTCGAGAAGTTGATTCAGCTTTCGGTCAATCTGCGAAAGCTCTGCCTTCATGGAAAGCTTGGCAGCATTCTCTGACGCCGCGCGTTGCTCCCACAAATCGCGGAACATGTGTGACGCCAGCGCGATCAAATCCTGCGATGGCGTGAGGCAACGCAAAACTTCTTCAAAGGCATCTTCGACCTTGGCGCGCGGGATCGACTTGCCCGCGCTCGCGCAGCCCTTGGTGCGGCAGATGTAATAGGGATAGTGCGTATGCCGTCCCTTCGACCAGTTTGCGGTCAGGGGAAGGTTGCAATCACCACAGGTGACAAAGCCCCGCAGTGGGAAATCCGCGTTTACGTTCTGGCGCACTGGCAATCGCGCCTTGCCGTGAAGGCGCTCTTGAATTTCAAGATAGGTTTCAAGTGAGATCAGCCCTTCATGCTGACCCTCACGCAACGGGATATCCCATTTTGCCACTTCGATATGGCCCGAGTAGATCGGCTGGTTTAGGATTTCGCTCACGCGCTGAATTGTGATGCCGCCGTTTTTCGCTTTCGGGAATTGCGGCTGCGATTCAAAAAACCGCTGAACTTCCGCTTGCGATGCGAACCGGCCCGTCGCGAAGCCATTGAGGGCTTCGGCAACAATCGACGCCACAGGTTCGGCGCGCACGAGTAGCTTGCCGTGACCGGCGACACGCTCGAAGCGATATCCAACCGGCGGATAGAATGACCAGTAGCCATTCATCGTTCGCGCACGCATTCTGTTCTTTGTCTGTTCCCCATTCTTTTGGCGTTGGTGCTGCGAGACGCTGGCGAGAAGATTCTCGACGAGCTGGCTGTCTGAATCTTCGCCAAACTCGATTGAAGGCGATTCCAGAATGCCGCCCACGCTGCTGATGGCCGCGCGCAACTTGAGGTGCGCTTCAAGGCCACGCGCGAGGCGGCTGATATCGTCGATGATGACAACAGTGGTTTCTTTGCGGCGGCTCTTGAGGAACGCCAGCATGGATTGCATCGCGGGGCGCGTTACCAAGCCACCCGACGCATCATCCTTGAACACTTTCACAACGTCATGCCCGCGATAGCGAGCATATTCACGGCAGCGTGTTTCCTGAGAGTCGAGGCCGTTGCCTTGCGTGGTTTGCTTCGTGCTCGACACGCGGCAGTAGATAACAGCTTTGAGGTTCGTGGTCTTCGTCATGGAATCCTACCTTGGCCCGCCACATTCAGGGGCGCGCTTTGCTCGTTTTTCCTTCATTGATTGAAGCAAAAACTTAGCATGTTCGGCGTCCATTTTGGAACGTTTTTCTTCTTCGATATGAAGAATTTGCTGAACAGGACTCGTGCCGTAGGCACGGTCAATTTCGTCTTGCATCATGCGCCAGACGATCAGGATCATCTCGTCCTTCAGGGCTTGTGGAAGATTGATACCCGCAACATGGGCGCGATATCTCTCAATATCTGGCACACTCATTAGCCAACTCACGATGCTGCGTTCGTCTGTCTCTTATCCCAAGCCATCAGCCCTATCGGGGGGATCGCGGCGCAGCGTTCAAGCTCGCAATCCGGCTTTGGGAGGTTGACCGGCGTTCTCGGTCATCGCAGCTTCGATGGGTAAGATTATTTCTTAACCCAGAGCTATCTTATAATTTAATTATGACTAATTCAGTCCTATTTGTCAAATTTTGGCGGAATTCTGCGGGTCAGCGACCGCGATCAATGTCTTTTGACCGCGCGAAGCCTGACCGCAGTTTTGCCCTAGCATCGAGCAGGCGTTCACGAATGGCGGTGATCCGCTTTTCGTTCTCAGCGGCATAGGACGACTTCACGACATTGCGCGAATGGCCGAGAGGCTCCAGCGCGCGTTCAACTTTTGGTGTTTGCCGCGCGCGCAGCCGTGCAATCAATTCCGCCTTTGTAGCAATGGGCCGCGCTTGTGGCGCGGCCCGATCATTGAAGGCTTTTTGATGCGGCGGTTTCACCGCTCAATATCCCCGCGCTCACGCGAAGCGGGATTGGCTTTGTTTTCACGCGCCGCCGCGATCCTGTCTTTCGCGGTGCGCAGCGTGATCCGGCCATCGACCGGCACGCTATCCAGTTTCAGATTGAAGCCCTGTCCGTCCTTATGGGCGAACGCCGAGCCGATCCGGTTGAAGTGCGAGGTGCCTTCCGCACCATCGCGCACCTGATAGGCAATATGGCTTGGGCTTTTGGATTTCTGATCCTCAGACATCAGTGCAATTCCTTTTTGCTGAAATGCTTCGCGCGAACGCAGATCGTGCCGGAGAGCGGAACGCAATCGATCAGGAGCTGAATGCCGTCGCCATCGAGATGCGCGTAGCCGACGCCGATTTTGCGACGACGATCTGTGCCGTCGCGATTGGTATCGTCGGCATAAACGTCATGCGTCGGCAGGCGTCCACGCAGCGGCAGCTCATCATCGAAATCAGATTCCATCATCGGATTTCCTCTCGATTGGAGGGCGGTAGCCATCGACATAGGCCCACCATCCGCTCTTATATTGCGGGTAGTGAGCGAGTGCGGGGGGAACGGGTTCGTTGCGCACGCGGCAGGTATGCCAGCCATATTCGGTCATCACGCGAACACGCGTCACGGGCGGGTGATAGGGATTGGGCAGGAATTTTCCGGCCATCTCAATCCGATCATAATAGGCAAATTTTTCGGCGTAGATTGGCCGAAGATTCAGACCGGAGATGAACACGATCTGCTTCTGCTCGGGCATCGCGAGAATTTCCTCTGGTGTCATCAGCCGTCGCGTTTGCTTAGCGCGATGTTCGGATTCCGCTGTGTAGCGTTTCATCTCACGCGCCGCTTGGAGCGGATCGCTGCCCATGAGGAAGCTGGTGAGCGCCTGCCACTTGCCGTGCTTCGCGCGTTCGCGCTGCAACGGATCGACATATTCTAATGTCTCCATTCCGAGCATTTTTGAAATCAATTCGGCTGTCTCGTAATCGCGGACGCCGAAAAATTGCCGGAACTGCGCACTGCCAATAAAACTTTGGAGTGCATTAGAACCGTAGTTTCGCTTTATTTGTGCAAGGTCTTGGAAAAATGCCCATGCACGGATACCAGCACCACGTCCAAACGTGAAAGCACTCAGAAGAGCGGGGAAATTCTTTAATTGCCCAGCTTCATCGATCAACATAGTGATACGTGGTGCATGGGGCTTACGCGATTTATAGAGCATCGCGCTTGCAAAAAAACATTGTATCAGCTGCGACCAATTGCTGATGTATTCATGCGGTACATTTAAAAAGAAGGACGACGCTTTTCCCTCCGCGCACAGTGCCGCGAGTGAAAATTCTGGGTTCTCTAAACTCGCGAGCAAGGCAGGATCATCCAGAAAACTCAATGCGCCATATAATGAACCCATCACTGCCCCGAACTCTTTAGGGGCATCGGCTTGCTTAGCGAGCATTTCGCCGACCGTACGACGAACGCTTGGGAATCTTGATTCCAGCATCATCTCAGTCTCACTCAACCAGCTTTCAGTATCGCCTTCGATTGAATTGACGAGACGCGACACCATCGCAAAATCGATATGGCCGTGACGCTCGACTTGATGTGTCATGAGGTTGGCCAGCCAGCCCCGCGCGCGTAGCTCGAAATAATTTCCCGTGCCGCCGTCTGAAAATGGCACGAGGCTCTCCGCAATCATCTGAGCGTCTGCGATCAGCCTGCCGCCATTGAGCGTCAACCCATCGAGCGGATTGCATCGATGATGCGGCAGACCGGCAAGGCCCATCGGATTCCAGAAATATGCGCTGATGTCCTTGGCCGCAAAATTATGAATTGAGATCGCGCCAAGTTCGCCGCGTAGATCAAGCACGAACAGTCGCTCGTTGTGGAGATGACAGAGGATATATGCCAGCACATCACGACATTTGCCCGAACCCGCGCCGCCAATTGTGATCATCGGCGCATCGCTGTCGAGGTGAAGCGGCTGCCCCTCGAAAAATCCGACTTGCGGGCCGCGTGAAGCGAGCAGCCCCGTGCGCTCGATGTCGGCGAGCGTTGCCCATCTCGCCGACCCGTGCCTAAATTCCTCGCGAAATTCTATATTGTGATCCATCGATATTCTCCCAAACGAAAACAGGGAGCCGAAGCCCCCTGTCTCATTTATCGGTGTGTGGTTAGGCGCGCGGGGGGATCAGGCTTCAGCGTCTACGGTCACTGCGCTGACTGACCCGTCAAACCAGCGCCATGCGCATCAGCCAGCCAGTGAGGCCGATAAGTAATGCCGCAAGAACCGCCGCGCGACCAATCGCGTAACTCAGATAGCCCAGCAGGCAGAACCAAACGACGGATGCGAGGCCGGTTGTCTCAGGCCCCCAGATTCTTGCGAACAAAGCCTCGATAATGAATGACGTGAAGTGATGAGCGGGAGGCGTAAAAATGAATGCGCCGATAGCGCCAACCGCCTTCGCAATAGCGTCGAACGCGGGCCACATCGGGTTTGGCGATTGAGGGGCGTTGAATGGCTGGTTCATGTTGAACTCCTGAAAAGTTGCCGGACGCGAGGGGCGTCCGGCGTGAGTCGAGGGATAAATCAGGCTGAAGCTGAGCACGGGGGGACGTGCTGCCGAGGCCCGTTTCGCTTTCCCCAAGTTTCTGCGACGGACGGGAAGCGGGCCTTGATGATGGACGCCATCACCTGAAATCGCGTCAGAGCGTTCGGATGCACGAACCCGTTACGGCTTGGCCGCGCACAGCAATTATCCCGAAAATAATAGCGGATGCTGGGGGTATCGAACGCTTCGAGATCGACTTCCACGATACGACCGGCATCATCCACGAACTGACCGTTGAAATCACGCAACCAATCGGTCAGTCGATCTAACCAAGCGTCACGCGAAAGACCAAGGCAATAGCAAAAATTGCGCACGTCATAGACGTATTGCGGATTTTGCAAGTCGGATAGCTTCACGAGTTCTATATTGATCTCGGTGCAGTATCCTTTGATTTCACATTCACTACAGAGAAACATCGGGTGCTCCTTCCCAATTTGAGAGGTTGGAGCCAGCTGGCCGATAGACTTAGTAGGTAGACGAATTATCCACCGCCAATACTTCGACGTTGGATGAACTTGATTAAAAAGCTTCAGTTGCCACATATCCATCCAGCTGATGCTGGATGGAGAAAAGTGCGATGATTGATTGGAGTGCGAGCTACGCCAGCGCGGCGGCAAGAATTGCCACGCGCAAGGCGCTTGAGCTGAAACCCTCAGCAGTCAGCTATGAGAAGCTGTCCAAGCGCATCGCCGAGATTCCAGGCTCGGATGACTTGAAGGAGCAACTCGATAAAATCGGATTCCCGACCAAAAAAATGGCCGCATCCGTGTCGGGATCGACGATCAATAACTTCGTGAAGGATGACGGCCACAGCTTCAACGATGAAGCCTATCTCTATGCGCTTTTGGGCTTGCTCGCGCTAGATCACCCCGAGCTGATTTTGCCGGAGATCGAGCGCCATGAGCTGGCCGACAAACAGCGCTTCACGGTGGCCGCGACGGAGTTGCTAGGCCTTGACGCGTCCGGCATTTCGGCCCCGAAAAGCTATGCGGGAGTTTACCGGCTTTTCAGGCCGCACACGCTCAAGCCGACGAAGCTGGCAATGCTATGCCGCTTCACAGTCGGTAGCGACAACGATGCGTTTGCATGCGTTTTGGAGCAGGGCTTTCGTGATGACGACGGATTGCCGTCGGCCCAGCGAGCGACAGGAAGGCTCGTCCCTTGCGGGCCGCGCATGATCGCAGTGCTCCAGTTGCGCGTCGGTTGCCCAATCGTAATCATGATAGATACGACGCACACCGTGGAGCCAAAAGAAGGCATCAGAAGAATGTCAGGGATCATGTCCATCATGTCAGATAATAAGAAGGCTTGCGCTTACCCAATTTATGCCGTTCGGGAGCAGAGCGAATTTGAACCGACAGAGGTTCAGTTTGCCGACGTGCCCGAGCGCGCCCAGAAAGCATTTGCGCAGGGTGTAATACATTGGGACCAGCAGGCTTAACGCCGACTGCAAGATGTGTGTTGTAGTACAACACCATCTTGGCAAGGGGGTCGCTGCGCACCCCCGTTGCATCCCCCAAGCCGCTGGCACTTCCCGAAACCCGTTCCCAAGTGGTCAGAGCCGGTCAGTACCAGTGCACCGTTTGGCCGTTGCATCACCAGATCAGGGGAGCCTTCAAGCTCCCCCGACACCCCCATGACCAAGGGGCATTCGCGCCCCTTTGGATACCCTCGACCAACCGTCCGCCGATTGGATGCCGTCAGGGCTTTCGCGCCCTGAACCACGACAAAAGGAGCCTTCGCGCTCCCCTTGACCCCATGAGCAGGGGCGTGCCTGCCCCTTGCATCCCGGCCTCACAATTGGCTGAACAAGATATCTCACATGGACCCAATTTGCCCATGGAGTTGTGTGTATCCATTGGCTACACTCACCCCCATGTCAGGGAAGGATTCCGGCTTTCGAATCCGCGTTGAGCGCGAACTTCGTGAGAAGTTTCTCGCGGCGTGTCGAAAGCAGGATCGACCTGCCGCGCAGGTGCTCCGCGAATTTATGCGGGCGTTCGTCGCGGATACCGATCAACCAAAATGAGGGCGGAAGGGGGCCGTCGCGCAAAATGAACGCCGTTGAGATCGAAGAGGCAGTAACGGAATTGGCTGAACGTCCGTTCGATCGAGCGGAGTTCCCGTTTCAATTCCTAGAGGCGTTCGGCAACAAACCGGCGACGATCAAACGTCTTCGCGATGGCCACAGCAACAGTTCCGATCTTGGCGGCGTATTGCAACGTAGCAACATCCACATTGCCGTTGCCGAAAAAGGCAACGTCACCGCAACGCTTGGAGCGCTCAAAACCAGCCCCGCGACCGCGAAAGCGAAAGCGCAATTCGTCCTCGCTACCGATGGCGATATGTTTGAAGCCGAGGACATCGAGTCCGGCGAAACTGTTGCTTGCACCTATGCTGAATTCCCCGAGCATTTCGGTTTCTTCCTCCCGTTGGCGGGCATCAGCACCGTCAAACAGGTGCGCGACAGCGCGTTCGACATCCGCGCGACGAGCCGCCTCAATCGCCTCTATGTCGAGCTGCTGAAGGACAATCCGGAATGGAGCAAGGCCGAGCGACGCCCCGACATGAACCACTTCATGGCGCGGTTGATCTTCTGCTTCTTCGCGGAAGACACGGACATCTTCAACGGGACCGGCCTGTTCACCGCGACGGTCGATCAGATGAGCGAGAAGGACGCGTCAAACACCCATGAGGTGATTGCAGAAATCTTCCGCGCCATGAACACGCCCATCAAGGATCGTCAGGCGTCGGGCATCCGCACGTGGGCAAACGTGTTTCCCTATGTGAATGGCGGCCTGTTTTCGGGGAGCCTTGAGGTTCCACGCTTCAGCCGCATCGCGCGATCCTATCTGCTCCACATCGGTAGTCTGAAATGGACGCAGATCAATCCCGACATTTTTGGGTCGATGATTCAGGCGGTTGCCGATGACGAGGAGCGCGGCGCACTGGGTATGCACTACACCAGCCGCCCAAACATTCTTAAGGTTCTCGATCCGCTCTTTCTCGACAGCCTGCGCGAGCAGCTAGCGGAGGCGGGAGACAGTCCCCGTAAACTGCTGAATCTCCGCAATCGCATGGCGCGCATTCGCGTTTTTGATCCAGCATGCGGCAGCGGAAATTTCCTTGTCATTGCCTATAAAGAAATGCGCGAGATCGAAGCTGAGATTAATCGGCGTCGCGGCGAGGAAGGGCGCGCATCCGACATTCCGCTCACGAATTTTCGCGGTATCGAGTTACGTGACTTTCCGGCAGAGGTTGCTCGCCTTGCGCTCATAATCGCCGAGTTTCAATGTGATACGCTCTATCGCGGGCAGAAATTGGCGCTCGCGGAGTTCCTGCCGCTTAACGCTGAGAACTGGATCACCTGTGGCAATGCGCTACGCCTTGATTGGTTGAGCATCTGCCCGCCGACAGGAACCGGCGTAAAACTGGTGGGCGACAACCTGTTTTCGACACCACTCGATCAGGCGCAGATCGATTTCGAGAATGAAGGTGGCGAAACCTACATCTGCGGCAATCCGCCTTACCTTGGATCAAAGTGGCAGACAGATGAAAACAAGGCTGATTTGGGAAGCATATTCGAAGGTCGGACAAAAAACTGGAAATCACTAGACTACGTATCTGGGTGGTTCATGAAAGCAGCCGACTACGGCACACACACCAGCACCGCATCCGCTTTTGTGTCAACGAATTCTGTCTGCCAAGGGTTGCAGGTTTCGATTTTGTGGCCGCTGATATTCCGTACTGGGCATGAAATCACCTTTGCTTATGGCTCTTTCAAATGGGCAAATCTGGCCAGCCATAATGCGGGAGTAACCGTTGCCATCGTGGGCATGTCAAACCGTGCAGGACGAGCGCGGACTTTAT
Source organism: Oxalobacteraceae bacterium (assembly GCA_027485535.1). GTDB lineage: Bacteria > Pseudomonadota > Gammaproteobacteria > Burkholderiales > Burkholderiaceae_D > Pernthalerella. The sequence goes on from JAIXQV010000254.1 coordinate 8,892, forward strand.
ACTCTGTCGAAGCAAATGACCGAGTTGTCGCTAAGGTGGTTGATAATATCAATGCATATCTCGTCGCGGGCGAGAATTTGGAGGTTGAGGCGCGAGCTAAACCATTTACCGAAGTCACGGAGATGCAAGTTGGCAACCATCCTTATTATGGTGCCGCGTTAATTTTCTCAAACGACGAGGCTCGGTCGATTATCGGAGAGCAACCTGCGGCATCAAAATATATCCGCCCACTCTATGGCTCAAAGGAATTTATCTCTGCATCGCCGCGTTCATGCTTGTGGATTGCGGATAGCGAGTTGCCAGATGCCAAAACCATACCACAAATAGCTTCTCGGCTTGAAGCAGTCGCTGTCGCCCGACGCTCAGCCAAGCAGGATAAGGCCGCACAAAAGCTAGCCGACACGCCACATAGATTCCGAGAGCAAATCACGTCAAAGAGTCACACGCTTGTAGTGCCCAAAGTAAGTTCGGAAAATAGACCTTTTCTGCCTGTTGGGCTTCTCGATGCAAATTGCATCGTTCAAGAAAAAGTGTTTGCACTTTACGATGCGCCGCTGTGGAATATGGCGCTGATCGCATCACGCCTGCATTGGGTATGGATCGGAACGGTCTGCGTGCGGATGCGCACAGACTTCTCATATTCCAACACACTTGGTTGGAACACATTTCCAGTCCCGACACTGACCGAAAAGAATAAGGATGATCTTACCCGCTGCGCTGAGGATATTCTCTTAGCCCGCGAGGCGCATTTTCCTGCAAGTATCGCCGACCTTTACGAGATCAAGGACGGCGAAAGTAGGATGCCCGCTGATTTACGTGAGGCCCATGAACGGAACGACGAGGCTTTGGAGCGCATCTATATCGGACGGCGATTCAAGAACGATACCGAGCGCCTCGAAAAACTCTTTGAGCTGTACACCAAGATGACGACAAAGAGGACGCGCTGATATGTTCGCCCGTGTCCCATACTCCGCCCTGAACTCACGCCAGAAGGAAAACTACAATTTCCAGAAGGTCGCTGCGCGGCTCGCTGATTATGGGTTTAACAGCATTCGACTCACCGACGATTGGCAGGGCGCTGACTTTATCGCTGTCAATATCGATGGCGAGACCTTCCTTAAGGTTCAGCTAAAAGGCCGATTGGTTATTGATCGAAAATATGTGGGCAAAGGCATCCACATCGCATTTTTGTATGGCGATGAACTCTATCTCTATGATCATGATAAGTTTGTTCAACATCTAGAAGGAAATGGTTTGATTGGCGCTGACAGTGTTACATGGCACGAAAAGGGGTTTCGAAGCTGGCCACTCCCTCCCGCTTGGGCGATCAACTATCTAGCCGACTATAGGATTTCCCAATGACCAAGTCTGTCCCCTCCGTTTCCGTCACCTACGCCCGCAACGGCGGCTCAACTAAGGCTAATGCCCTTGGCATGCGCGCGATGCAGGAACGGGCGTTTGAAAAGCGTGGGGAACCTTACCTCCTGATCAAGTCGCCGCCGGCATCGGGCAAGAGCCGCGCGCTTATGTTCATCGCGCTCGACAAGCTCGCCAATCAGGGATTGAAACAGGCGATCATCGTCGTTCCGGAAAAATCCATCGGCTCCAGCTTCGCCGATGAACCGCTCACCAAGTTCGGGTTCTGGGCGGACTGGACCGTCACGCCGAAGTGGAATCTTTGCAACGCACCGGGTGAGGATGGCGGCAAGGTCAACAGCGTCGGAAGTTTCCTTGCTAGCGACGATCAAGTGCTTGTCTGCACACACGCGACTTTTCGTTTCGCGGTCGAGCGGTTTGGGATCGAGGCGTTTGATGGACGATTGATTGCGGTCGATGAATTCCATCACGTATCGGCAAACCCCGACAACGTGCTCGGCAAGCACCTAGGCGACTTTATCGCGCGCGATAAGGTGCACATCGTAGCGATGACCGGCAGCTATTTTCGTGGCGATGCCGAGGCTGTGCTCTCGCCAACTGACGAGTCAAAATTCGATACCGTCACCTACACCTACTACGAGCAGCTCAACGGTTACGAGTATCTCAAGCAGCTCGACATCGGCTATTTTTTCTACTCCGGCTCATACACGGACGACATTCTCGAAGTTTTGAACCCGTCCGAGAAGACGATCATCCACATCCCTAATGTCAACTCGCGCGAGAGCACAAAGGACAAGATCAAAGAGGTGGAGCACATCATCTCGGAGCTAGGCGAGTGGGAAGGTGCCGATCCTGTCACCGGCTTCCAGATCGTCAAAATGTCGGATGGCAAAACGCTGCGCATCGCTGACCTCGTTGACGATGATCCTTCCAAGCGCGACCGCGTGTCCGCTGCACTGAAAGACCCAGCCCAAAAGAACAATCGTGATCATGTGGACATCATCATCGCGCTTGGCATGGCGAAAGAGGGCTTCGATTGGATTTGGTGCGAACACGCATTGACCGTAGGTTATCGTGCAAGTCTGACCGAGATCGTGCAGATCATCGGTCGCGCCACACGTGACGCGCCGGGCAAGACGCGCGCGCGTTTCACCAACCTCATCGCTGAACCAGATGCCGCTGAGTCACTTGTCACCGAGGCGGTGAACGACACATTGAAAGCAATCGCGGCGAGCTTGCTGATGGAGCAGGTGCTCGCACCGCGCTTCAATTTTACACCGAAGAATCCGCAGAGCGGCCCGCAACCTGGCTTCGATTACGGCGATGATGGCTATCAGCCGGACAAGTGCAATGTTGGCTTCAACGAGCAAACCGGACAGTTTCAGATCGAGATCAAGGGGCTGACCGAGCCTAAGAGCAAGGAGGCCGTCCGCATCTGCAAGGAGGACTTGAACGAGGTGATTGCAACCTTCGTTCAGGACAAGCCTTCCATCGAGCGCGGCTTGTTCGACGAAGAAATGGTTCCCGAGGAGCTGACTCAGCTTCGCCTCGGGAAGATCATCAAGGACAAGTACCCTGAGTTGGACGAAGAGGATCAGGAGGCCGTGCGCCAGCACGCCATTGCTGCGCTCAATCTCACGCAGCAGGCAGCTCGCATCGCGCTTGGAAGCGACAAGAAGGACGACGAGCCGAGCGCCAACACGGCGCTGATCGACGGTGTGCGCAAATTCGCGATGGACGTTCGCGAACTCGACATTGACCTGATCGACCGCATCAATCCGTTTCAAGAAGCCTATGCCATTCTCGCCAAGACCATGAGCGAGGAGAGCCTGAAACAAGTCGCTGCTGCTATCGCGAGCAAGCGCACCAGCTTGTCACCGGACGAGGCGAAAGAGCTTGCTGTGCGCGCCGCCCGCTTCATCAAAGAGCGTGAGCGTCCGCCGTCGATAACTTCGTCCGATGCTTGGGAGCGGCGGCTCGCTGAGGGCGCCGCCGCGTTCATGCGCTTCAAGAAGGAGGGCCGCTATGACGGCTGACCTTGATCTTGATGCACTTGCCGAACAGCTCGCAGATTTCGCGCCGCCTGAAAAGAAAACAGGGCGCGGACCGCGCGAGGAGCGCGTCATCGCTGGATTTGAGGAGATCCTGCGATTTGTCGAGAAGCACGGTCACGCACCGCGCCATGGCGAGAGCCGCGATATCTTCGAGCGCATCTATGCCACGCGCCTAGACAGGTTGCGCGCACAGGAAGATTGCCGAGCACTGCTCGAACCGTTGGATCACCAAGGGTTGCTCAAAGTTGGAGATCAGACGGCGACTGCTCCAGATGACGACATGGACACGGACGCTCTTCTTGCTGAGCTTGAAGGCGCAATAGGCACATCGGAAATCACCGATCTTCGCCACGTTCGCACAGCGGAGGAAAAGCGCGCCGCAGAGGAAATCGCCAACCGTGAAAAGTGCGAAGACTTCGAGAGGTTCAAACCGCATTTTGACCAGCTGCAAGCCGACTTGAAATCGGGGGTGCGGGTCACGCGCCCAATCGTGAAGGACGCAGGCTTCTTGAAAGCCGACATTACCCTTGGCCAGTTTTTCATTCTTGGTGGCCAAGTCGCTTATGTCGCGGAGGTCGGTGAAACATTCGCCGCTCCGAACGGGGAATATGATGCTCGTTTGCGTGTCGTGTATTCCAACGGCACCGAGAGCAACCTGCTTCGCCGGTCGCTCCAACGCGCCCTGTATAAGGATGAAGCTGGACGACGGATCACCGAGCCGGAGGCTGGCCCACTATTCGTGCGGGAGGAAGCCGCCCCATTTAGCAGTGAGATAGCCGAAGATGACTCTGCTAGCGGCACGATCTATGTGTTGAGAAGCAAATCAGACCATCCGCTTGTCGCTGCCAATCGCGACGTGCTTCATAAAATTGGCGTGACAGGCGGCGATGTGCAGCGCCGGATTGCAAATGCAAAAATCGACGCGACGTTTCTGCTGGCTGATGTTGAGATCGTTGCGACCTACACGCTCTATAACATCAACCGGACGAAGCTCGAAAATCTGATCCACCGCATATTCGGTCCGGCACGGCTTGATATCGAAATCAAAGATCGCTTCGGAAACCCAGTTGTCCCTCGCGAATGGTTCCTTGTGCCTCGCTTCATTGTCGATGATGCTGTGGAACGGATCAAAGACGGAACGATCACCGACTACGTTTATGATCCGAAGACCGCCGAACTGAAACGGCGCGAAAATGGGAGTGCCGCGTGAACTTCGATCCGGCATTTTCTTTCGAAGACAACCTCGCGTTGTTCAGAGCCGAGGCCGAACGGCTCGACCCCGAGTGCGCGCGTATCCTGTTCGACAATCTGGCCACACTGACGCGCCAAGGTGATGGTGCGCGCGACCGTCAAGCGATTCAAGATTTCAATCGCGCTGTCCTAGCTGCACTCAACGCTCTGCCGGACCCCGCACCATGAGCCGCTATTTCTTGAAACAAGCCGCGATTGAGGGTTTTCGCGGGATCAACAACGATGGCGATCCCCTTGTTCTTCGTTTCCGCGCAGATTGCGTCAATTCTGTTCATGCGCCTAACGGTGTCGGCAAAAGCTCCATCTTCGAGGCTTTGCATTTCGCCATCCACGGCACGGTGCCGCGACTTGAGTCCTTGCAGGATGCCGAGCAAGGGCCAAGCTACATAGTCAATAAATTCCATCCTGCACAAAAAGCGACCATCGACCTTTTGTTCGCTAGCGACGATGCAACGCCCGATGTTTCCATTTCAGTGACTCGCACCGTTGCGGGCATACGCACAGTGACATCGCCGAGTGGTCATGCTGACCCCGAAGCATTTCTCGCCAGCCTGCGGGAAGACTTTGTGCTGGTCGATTATCCACGTTTCGCCTCTTTTGTGGACTCGACCCCACTAGACCGAGGCCGGTCCTTCGCTTCGCTTGTTGGTCTGAGCCGATATTCCGGCTTGCGGCAGGCACTAGACGGCGCGCGTAACACGCGCAACGTCAACAGCGATCTTGGTCTGTCCACGCTCGAAACAGAGGTGACGTCGGGGCAGCGCGCCCTTGCCGGTATCGCTATGCGCATCTCCGCGTCCCATCAAGAAGTCACCGGCGCGGCACCAGCTAATTTGGACGACTTGGCACCGCTCAAAGCGAGTGTGACAACGGCTCTTGCGGGTATCGCGCTTTTCGCGCCGCTGCTTGCAGGTGTGTCCGTTATGGAATTGGACTTCGACGCAGCTGAACAAACCGTTGACCGTGAGGAAGGCGGTGCATCACGCAAAGCGCTCGACACGCTAAATACCACCGTCGCGACCCTTTCTACTCTTGTTGTGCCTCAGTCCGACATTGACGACATCGACTCGCTGGTGGCCTTGGCGCGCTCGCGTGACGACGCGATTAATAGAGTCGGGGCGGCTACAATTCACGCTTTATTGAAGGACGCGCTTTCTGTCGTAACCAGTGCGAACTGGCACGATCCTCGCCAGTGTCCGGTTTGCGAAAACGTCGCAGATGCTCCCATGAAGGACCAGCTTGAGGCGAAGATCGCGCTCTATGACGAGGCCGAACGGCTGGACACTGAATTGCGTACCAAGGCGGCGGCATCACCTGCCATCGCCAAACTCCGACAATTGGAGGAGTGCGCTGCGCTGGACGTAGCGGTCGCAGATCGAATCACCCCGAACCTCGCAATGCGTCAAGTCACTATTACAACAGCCGATTTGGAGCGGGGGAAGGATCGACTGCTAGCGCTCGAAGCTATTCGAGCCGATGCGATCACAGCCGCCAACGCCGAGATCGCCACGCTGCAAGCGGGTCTGCCGCCTTCGCTTGTGCAAGTCACACGCACCCTTGGACAGGCAAAGCAGTTCCGTAACGCCGTGCGCGAATACGAGCGCGACGCACCATTACTAGCGACCAAGCGCACGATGTTGGCAAAGCTCAATCGCTGGAAAACCTTTATTGGCAATGCCGCACAGGCGTTTGCTACAGCGGAAACCGCACTTGCCAACGCCCGCATCGCCGATATCCAAACAAGTTGTCAGGACCTGTTCGGTCATCTTGTCCGCGGCGGACCAAACGTGCAGCCAACGCTAAGTCGAGCGCAGAACAGCGAAAACGTCGATCTCAAGCTGGCAGACTTTTTCGGGCTGCAAGATCAAAGCGCGCGAGCTTTGCTATCGGAAAGCTATCGCAATGCTGTCGCGGCGGCGATCTTTTTGGCCGCTGCGACGCGGCATAGCGGCGTTCCTCGTTTTATGGTGTTAGACGATGTAACGTCCAGCTTTGACGCTGGCCACCAATTTAGCCTGATGGAGGCGATCCGCACTCGGCTTCGTTATGGGGCAGTCGGTGGAGTCCCAGACGGCCTGCAATTCATCATCCTTAGCCACGACACGAGCCTAGAAAAGTACTTCGACCGACTCGGCAACACGGCGGACTGGCATCATCAGAAACTGCAAGGGATGCCGCCCCGAGGTCGATTGATGGTATCGGCACAAGAAGCCGACCGCCTCAAGGCACAGGCACAGCAATATCTAAACGCCGGACAGATCGACCAAGGCGAGCCATTTCTGCGCCAATATCTAGAATACAAATTGGGGCAGATCATCGCGCGTCTGTCCGTGCCAGTGCCGCCCGATTATGCCACGCGAGGCGACAAACGCACATTGTCCACTTTCATTGACGCAATCACGAATGCAGTGGCACTTTATCAGGCGGCGGGCGGACGCTGTGTGCTCACACAACAGCAGGTCAATGACCTCCAAACTCACCATGCGCCTTCAATCGTCGCCAACTATGTAAGCCACTACGAAACCGGCGCTGGCACGCCCTTCAACGCATACGCCTTGCTCGGAGTGTTACAGAGCGTCGATGATTTTGCGGATTGCTTTATGTGGACAGACCCCGCCGATGGTCGAAAGAAATTCTATCGCGCGCTAGATCGTCGTTCGTAATTCGGAACGGCCCTATTCAGCTTCCGATCGCTCCGTTTGCCGTTCTCCAAACCCTTCCGCTTCCCCCTGAGATAATGCCGCGAATATGGCTGGCGCGGTCGCCCTATCAACGGGCGGCCCGATCCATTCGCTGCGCTCCCGTGTTGCCCGTTTCGCCTAACGGCTGACAGCCCGACTTTCACCCCAGCCAACTTCCTTCGCGTCCTCAGAGAACAGCGAAAGGAGTTCGGACATGACAACATCATCACCATCACGCTTCGACGTTTACGAAGCCATCACCAACCAGATCATCGCCGCAATCGAAACTGGTTCCGGCAAAGTGCAAATGCCTTGGCACCGATCAGGCGCATCCATCATGCGGCCCGTCAATGTCGCAAGCCGCAATGCCTACCGAGGCGTCAACACCGTCGCTCTTTGGGCAGCAGCCGACGCTTTCGGTTTCCCGCACGGTCTGTGGGGCACATATCGCCAGTGGCAAGATCGTGGCGCACAAGTCCGCAAGGGCGAAAAATCATCGCTCATCATCTTCTACAAGCAGTTCGATGCCGACGATCAAGCCGAGAAGTCCGGCTCCGATCAATCCAACGACGACCGGCGTTTCATCGCCCGCGCGTCGCGCGTGTTCAACATCGCGCAGGTCGACGGCTACGTTTTGAGCGAGCCTGATATCTCAACCGACCGGATTGACCCGATCCTTGCGGCTGAATCTTTCATCGCGGGCGCAGGCGTGAGCATCGCCGTTGGCGGTGAGCGCGCTTACTACAACATCAAGTCCGACAGCATCACCATGCCGGATCGTTGCCGCTTTATCGGCACCAAGACCAGCACGGCGACCGAAGGTTGGTATTCAACGCTTCTGCACGAGCTGGTTCATTATTCCGGCGCAGAGCATCGCTTGAACCGCACCTTCGGCGAACGCTTTGGCGATGATGCCTACGCGATGGAGGAAATGACCGCCGAGCTTGGAGCCGCATTCCTCTGCGGTGATCTTGGGATCACGGCAGAACCACGACCCGATCATGCCGACTATATCGGCCACTGGCTTCGCATCTTGAAGGGCGACCGCAAGGCGATCTTCACTGCGGCGAGTGCTGCGAACAAAGCATCCGAATATCTGGCGAGCCTGTCCAACCGCGAGCGAAGGGAGGCAGCTTAGGCTGCCTTTCAATTTCACGATTCCGGCGCGGGTGAGCGCATGAATTGCATCGAGCATCATGCCCACCCGCGTTTGGGATCGACCGTTGATGATGACGGTGATGTTGGCAGGCACGGCCCATCGTCAACGGGCTGCCCGATCCATTCGCCTTCGCTTCGCTCCAGCTCCCGTGTTGCCCGTTCCCTTGCAGTGACGATGGCCCGCTAGCGCCTGCCGATTTGCCTCCCCGTCCAACGGACGAACCCAAACGCCAAGGAGGCAGACATGAACATCAGCGACTACGCAATCATCCACAAAAGCTGGAACGGCATCGAAATCGAAATCAGGTGGAACCCCGACCACATCGCATTCGATGACGGAACAGGGATGGCCCATCTTGAGATTGAAAGCATCAAGCCAGCCCGTGCCCCGTTGCCCATGACGGAGACCGGATACAGATCGCACTTCACACCGCCGAGTGATATTTATCGCTATGGCGGCGCAGAGGCATTCGTTGACGCATGGTTGCGTGACGCTGCCCAATCGGCGGCATGGCGTTGCACCCAACAGGTTTCACAACAGCTTGCGCTCTTTTGAGCGCAAGCATTTTCTTCGATTGGTCCAACGGTCAGGGGCCGAAAGGGCGGCAAGCCAGTTCAGCTTGAACATTTTCAAGCGATGCGAGCGCGTTGCGGCGTTCGGCGCTTTCGGGCGCGCTGTTGGCGAGTTCGTTGAACAGATCGCGGATGAGCGCGTGCAGTTCGCGGGTTGAGCGCGTTGCCAGTTCGAAGCGAGTGACGAGTTTCATATTGACCTCCAAATGTTTTGAAGGCCCCGACCACCGGAGCCTTTCCGGCTCGGGCAGCACAATCACCAAGGGAAGCGTCCGGTGGTTGGAGGATGAAAAAACAGGTCGGAGGGCAGGAGGAAATGAGGCGCGCGCGGAACGCAGTGCGCCCTCGCAACCGGCGAGGAACGACCTAGCCAAAATCACTAGTTTCGTAGTAGGCTTTCGGTATGAGTTTGCCCAGCAAAGTTAGAAGGCCGTTCGCCGATCCATTAATGATGTCGAAGCGTCTTGGTCTAAATCAGTCGATGCTGGGCTCGATTGGATTGATCGCTTCATTTGCTGGTAACATTGAATATCGTCTAGAATTCGCGCTTTGGGCATTGCAGGGATATGATCCTAAAGGCCGGAGTCATCCAAAAGACGGCCTCCCAGTGAGCGCACTTATTGATGAGTTCAAAGCGCAATCAAGCCATATCGAAAACACTGAGCTTTGCGAAGTTATACGCATGTGGTGTGAGGCGGCAAAGCCAGCTTTCAAGTGCCGCAATGCTATCATGCACGGCATCTCAATGCCTTGGAGCGATCAGTCCGCGACCTTCATGCGAAATCCACGAATATATGGAGAGCTTCGCAAGCGGGAATATTCGGAATTTCATGCAGACGAACATACGCTCACACTCATGGAAGGTGCGTTCGCAACTCTACTTCGTGCCATAGCGCTGATTCAAAACTGGGCCAATGATGCTGCGAAGCCAGACCAAGATACATTTGCTGCGATGATGAAGGCGTTACGCGAAGCACGATCTATATCGGTTGAGCTTGTCGACTTAGCAGCCGCCGTGAATCACGAAAAATACTGACCCAAGCACTCTAACGCTCAAAATCTCGTGACCGATCTTTCGGTTTGCGCTCGCGCAGCGCCTTGATGCGATCCGTTGCCGATTGCGGACGCGGGTGCGTAGCCTGCCCAAATTGCCCAGCCAGACCGTCGCGCTTTTTCGGCTGACGGAGTTCGCCATAGCGATGCAGATCACGATGAAGTTCCCGAAGGCGATTTGCTTGCGCGTGTCGCAGCTCGCGAATTTGATTCTGTAGGGCTTGGCGTTCGCGCATCTGTGCGCTCACCAACAAGTGACGTTGCTCGCGGTCGCGTTGCAGCGACCAGTATGCTTCCAGTTCGTTCTGGGCTTTGACCTTTGCGTGTTCGCCGGTAAGTCTGTCCCACAATCCGCCGAGACCCCTCCGCAGCCGTTCGGCCCGCGCTTGGGTCTCAGCCTTGAGGCGTTCGGCTTGGCCGTGATCGAGCCGCTGGCGTTCGGCATCATGCAGCGCTTTGAGGCGCAGCCGCTCTTGTTCGACCGGCTTCATGCGTTCAGCAAATTCCGCTTTGGCTTCCGTGATGAAGGTTTTGATTTTCGGTTCGATATGCTGGGCGATATGCGCGCGGGCTTCTTCGACAGATTGTAATGCCGCAGGATCACCGAGGCGACCGACAACTTCCTTCGCAGGCTTGCCGATCATACGGGCGATAGAGAGCACTTCGCCATCATAGGTGACGGCAACATGGCCCCGCCGATCACCACGCGCGAGATACAGCCCGCGTTCCTGCAATGCACTGGCGAACGCCTGCGACGAGTCAGACGCCGCCCAGCATTCTTGCATGAGGGCTTTCATGTCTTTTGCGTTGTGACCGAGACGCTTGGCCTGTTGCCATTCGTCTAGGGTAAAATTGCGCGGATCACGCTCTTTGGAATCGATGAACCCGCGCGGCATCTTCCAGCCGTTCTCGATATAGAGTTCCTTCGAAACGTCGCGCAGCTTGAGCTTGAAATGCGGCAGCGGCACCGCCGTCATGCTTTCGGCATCAATCCGACTCCACACCGCGTGGCAGTGGCGACGCCCTTCTTTTTCATGGAACACAACAACGCGCGGTTGATCAGTCAGACCATTGCGCTCTTCGATCTTGGCCAAGGCTTGCTCGAAAACTTCAATCCGCACGTTTTCGGTTTCGGGCGGATTGAGCGACACCGAGAACAGAAACTGTCTGCACTTCGTCCCACGGCTGACCGCGTATGCTTCGTGCATCGCGTCCATCACGTCGTCCGAGATGAACCCGCGCACTTCGTGGATTTCGACGCGCTCATTCTCAGTGGTTTTGAGGAGGTGCGCCCCAAGCTGCTTTGCGCCGCCGCGTTGTGATGCTTTCAGGATCATAGAGCGGGCGGTTTCGGCTTGGCGCGTGGCGGACGATAGCGACCATGCAGGGTTGGCGATGATTCAGATCTGCCAGCAGACCCAGATACCGATGATGCAAACTCCATATGTAGCGACGTAGATTCTGACTTGCTCGCTTTCCCATCGACGAGGCCGAGTGCCACCATCAGCATGTGGCGGATGGAGGCGATATCGCGGCAGGCACCCTTCAATGCCGCTTCCGTGTCGGGCGTCATTGCAAGGGAGCCGGTGTTGGCGGCGTGGGCGAGCTGGTTCAGATTGTTGGCGAGGCGCGATTGCCCGAGCATCGCAAGCACGCTCGCCAGCGCCTTTTGATCCTTGACCGGAAACTTACCCCGACGACGCGGGGTTACCTTCGATCCATCGAAAATGCGTTCCCGCACATACGCCCCGAGCGACAGGCCAGCAGCGTCGCGTTCAAGCTGCGCCCGTTCCTCAAAGCTGAGGCGGAGCGAGAAGGGCGGCAGCGTTGGCTCTTTGGTTGCCATCTTACATCCATCAACAAAAAGCCTGTGCCGCCAGAGGCGGAACAGGCTGTTAAGTGTCTATCCTGAAACGGCTTTCTTAGGCCGCCCAACTTGAGATGGATTCAGACTCGTGGTACGAAGAACATCGTTCCACTCTCGGAGAATCTCGAATAATTGGTTCGAAGTTTCTCCGGTGAAGTGCACCATTTGCGTACAAAACCACGAACATTCCCCTGCGGGGTGTTTTGCCCGGATAGGGTTGCGGCGAGCATGGTTTTGCTGCCGATAATCCTGATCGCGTTGTCATCGACCTCGACACGACTGATGAGCGTGCCGAGCCAGTCTTTCCGCGCACGGGTGTCCCCGTTTTGGAGCTTCTCACGTATGAGGCCCGTAAATGCGGCGATCTTCTCAGGCGTGATCGCGGCCCTTGCAGTGATATTGGCGGTGATCTGGCCGAGGGACGCAAGCGCAAGATCGCGCTCGTCCTTCAGCCGGGTAAGGCGCTGCTTGAGCTCGTCATCAAGTTCAACAACACCCGCTTCAATGGCCTGGTAGAGCCTGCTTATGCGAGTGCGAATGGTATCGACCTCGATCTCGAGTTTTTGGCGGCGAGCGGCAATGGCGTGATCCTTTGCGGCCGCCCGTTCGATAAGATTGCCAAGTATCTGCTCGACCCGATGCGGCACAAGGACCCGGTCGGCCACGCCCTCGAGCACCATAGTGTCGAGCTTCGCCATCGGCAGATGACGGCCTTTGCAGTGCTGCCTGCCTTTCTGGTGGCAGCCCGCACAGCTGTAATAGCTGTAGCTACGACCCTGGCGGGTTGTGCCCGTGCGCGTCATTCCAGCCTTACAGGTTGCGCAAATTGCAATGCCAGTAAGCAAAGTCGGGCCATTGACGACGCGGGGCGGGGTAACCCGGGGGTTGTTCTGCGCGAGCCTAGCTTGCACCCGTTCGAACAGATCAAGAGGAATGATCACCGGAACGTCGATCTCGACGATGGTCGAGGGATCGTGCAGTTCACGGGTACGCGAGCTGCGAACGCCGTAAGGCCATTTGCCGGTGGCATAGCAACGGTTGGTCAGGATGCCGTGCACCGGCCCGACGCCAAAGGTGGCGCCCTTGCGGGTGCGGTAGCCATGCTCATTTAGCCAAACCGTGGTGCCCTTTACACCCATAGGCCCGCTGATGCCGTCGCCATTGGCATAGAGCGAGAACATCAGTCGGACGGTCTCGGCGTTAACGGGATCGACCTCGAGCTTTTTCTTGATCTTGGCGCCGCGGCGTTCGGCCTCGACGATCCGGTAGCCCAGCGGTGGAGTAGCCCCGTTCCAGAACCCCTGTTTAGCCGATTCACGCATGGACCGCGAGACGTTCTTGCCGTTTTCGCGCGACGTGTATTCGTCAAACACACCTATGATCTGGCGCATCAGTTCTTGGGAAGGATCGGTGCCGGTGGGCTGGGTGGTGGAGACCACTTCGACCCCGTGCTTGCGCAGGTTGCGGATGGTCAATTCCATCTCTGCACCATTGCGGTAGAAGCGCGAGAAGGAATGGATGCAGATGACATCAAAGCGGCGAGTTGGTGAGCGAGCCTCCTCGAGCATCCGCTGAAAAACCGGCCGCCGGTCATCAGTGGCGGACGCACCGGGTTCAAAGAACTCATCGACCACAACCCAGCCCTGCGCTTCGCAGTAGCGACGGTTGAGATCGCGCTGCGAGGGGAGCGAGACATCGCCCGCTGCCTGTCGTCCGGTACTGACACGTAAGTACAGGGCTGCCCGTTTGGCGCTTGGGGCCGGGGTAGATGACGACTGGAATGCCATTGGGTGTTCCTAGGCTGCACTTGCCGGCAGCGCTGAGGAGCGAGCCGGTTCAGGATATGAGGAGGTGGAGTAGGTTGTCGCCAAGCAGGCGCTCGATGGCAGCGAGTTCTGCTGCCGTGACTGGCAAATCACTATCAAAGTCGCACAGCGCCAACCGCTGCTCGATTGCGCGAGCTGCGGTGGCACGGACCTGAACCTTTCGAGCTTGCTCGGGCATGCGCAGCGGGTGCCAGAGGGAAGCTGTTGGCGGGAGCGCGCATCCTCTGTCGTTTTCTGAAGGGCTGCGCGCAGATGATTGGGGATCATCATGTCAGCTCCGCTTCGGGACCGTCAGGGATGGCCGAAATCTCTGCTTCACTGAGGCGACCAACGATGTGTTCGGCTGATGGAAGCTGGGCCCAGTCAAGCCAATCCTTGTACTTCTTCAAGCAGCGCGTGATCGCATCTTCCAGCCCTTTGTTGCTGATACCGCAGGATTTAAGTACCCAGCTGCAGAGCTGATGGAACGGGCCGTTCGGCGTGCCTGATGGTCCCACGCCAATGATTTCGTTGGAATCGCGGGCAAGAAGCAAGAGCAATAGTTGCCGATCGGATTTCGGCTGGTTGCCTCCTTTATTCAGGGCGGCAATCGTGAGCCAGTTTGCAATTGGACGCCGCATTTGGTCGAGAAGGTATAGCATTACTTCTGGAGTTCTGTCGTTTAGCAGTCTGTCGTGATCCAGCGCGCTCGGAGCGGTCTTGCCGTGGATGTGGGCACCGGCCCCGCGCGACAGCAGAAAACTTATGGCCCCGTTCATCTCGAGGGTCGCCAATGCCTGCTGTATGTCGGAGCGTTGAAGCCCTCGGTGGGCGTTGGACAGCAACCGATCCAGGACTTTCAAGCTGCGTTTGATCTCGGATAAAGGAGCATTCTTACCCAAATCTCTGCAGCCCCTTTCCGCCTCGATCAGGGTCGCGTTTAGCGCAGCGGCCCGCAAATCTGACAACTTCAAATTACGGCAAAGCTCTCTCCAGCTGTCCTCGACAGGAAGTACGAACCTCATTGACTGCTTTTTACCCATTGGCTTTCCTCCTGATCTGCTCGAGCGTTGAGACGTAACGCTTCTGCCCCTCCTGGGCGCGCGCCTGGCGATAGTACTTCTCGGTTGTGCGGAGTGTCGTGTGGCCCAGCAACGGGGCCGCGGCGTGGATGTATTCGGGCGCATGGCTAGCAATGGTCGACGCTGCGATGTCCCGAAACCGGTGTGGGCTGATGTTTTCAGCAAATGCGGATGTGGTCTGGCGCGAAATGCGATCATAGATCGCGATCTCGGTCATGGGTGATCCATGGCTTGAAATCCAAAGCCGCTCGCCTGGGTCTACCTTCCAACGCCCTACGCGCGTCATGAGAACAGGCCGGTGCTCTGCTAGATAGGTTTCCAACCAAGGGACGAGGTTTGGGTGCAAGGCTGCCTCGAAGTGCACGTGCGTTTTTGTCTGTGCCGGTGTGAGTGTCACGAACCACTGATTTTGCCGGGAGACTAGGCTTTCACCCAAGGTCAGGGCCGTGAAGTTTTTGCGGCGCAGCGGCAGATGCACCAGCAGCAGAAGAATAAAACCGTCACGGTACTGAACGGCGCGTTCTGTTCCCGACATTGCATCTGCCGCTTCCATCAGATCGAACGCCAGTGTTGCCACCTCATCGGCCATTACCCTGTTGGTCTTCGGACGCGCCGGACGATGGCGAGCGCGGATATGCGAGGAGATGCGATTTATAAACCCAAATGCCTCGTCGGGTGCCAAGATCCGGGCCGCATCGATCAGTTCCTGTAATCGGCATAGGACAGTGCTGGTGCTGTTACCGATTTCTTCAAGGCGCCGAACATAGCCGCGAACCTGCTTCAGGGTGATCCGGGCCGCCACGGGCTCGGTCAGGCTGGCTGGGTCATTGAAGCGCAGGTGCGTGATGAAGCGTCCCCAGCCTTTGGCCGTCTTGCGCCGGCTGATTGGCGCGAGATGAGTGAGCTCGCCGCCGCTATCTTCCAGAATGCTGGTAGGGGCACAGGCTGCCTCCCATAACAGTCGGTCCTGTTCTGGCCAGAGGACAACTGGCAGGCATTGTCGCTCGGGGCATTTGCCATGACCATAGCGACCGCCGCTCATGCCAGCCTCCGTGAAGCTTTGCCGGCGGGGACATTTGAAGCGCGCAGGCCCGCTAGGACCTGCGCGTAGAGGAGCCCTGCCTTGCGGGTCTCCGCACCCGAGTAAGCGCTGGTGGTCGTGTTTATCGATTTGTGGCTCAGCAGTTGCCGCACGACCTCATAACTGCCTGGATTGAGATCGAGAAAAATTTTGCCTGCGGTGTGCCGGAATAGGTGGATGTTGAACTCGAGGCCAAGGAACTCCCGAACCGTCTGCTTAATCTGCAACGCGAGGGTGTGAGGCGATTTGGGTTGGCCGCCTTGCCCCGGAAACAAGGCTGTACTCTCGCCCTGCAGCAGATAGGGCCGGTACTCCCGAATGTACCATTTGACGACCTCGAGAGCGAATGACGGGATCTGGAAGTCGATCGACGATCGGTTCTTGGTCTCGTGCTCAGGGATTACCAAGTAGACCCCGTTGCGATTGGAAACCAGATGCCGATTAAGATCAATTGCGGCCAGGTTGGTCCGCCGCAACGGGACCACCAGCAGTATCGCGATTGCCGCGGCCATCTGGGCATGACGCGCCTTAAGACGGGGTGGGCGCTTGTCCCGATCGACCTTTTTGCGGATCGTATCAGGAAGGCAGACCAGTTCGACGACTGTGGTCTCGTCATCGAATGGACGTAGCCGCTGCCTGTTCTTCGCTGTCATCCCGGAACTCTGTACCGCGACACGCGCAGAGAGCCGTCGCAGCTTGGCATGATGCTCGGCATCAACCTTGACCCAATGAAGCGCAACCTTGGTCAGGAAGGTCCCCATCTGTGCGACCCCACCTGAAGTAGGGCCGCCATTGCGCTGCATCATGAAGTGGAGGATCCGCTTTGTGTTCTGGATCTCGACCAGCGTCGCTATCGACTTGATCTCGCTTACCGGAACTGCCCCATGGACAAGGCACGATGCTGCCGCTCGTAATTGTCTGCGCCGAGATTGCGCCGTCGTGGGTCGGACCGGACGGAGCGGGCCAAGATCGATGTCTTCATCATCGTCATCAAACAGGATACCCTGCGTCAGTCTCCCGATGTAGGCCTCTACATCGGCGCCGAAGGAGGCCGGGAAGAACTCGATCGGGTAAGTGTAGCGATCGCGCTTATCCTCGCGCGGAATGGCTACCTGTGGCCAATCCGGAGAAGCGACCGCAGCCCGGTTCCATGCCCAGATGAAGTTATCCGCAGCGCTTTCAGCGTTTCGGCGCATCCGATCGTTCACAATGGCGTCGCAGTAGCCAAGCAAATCGGCCTCTGTGACCGTCGATGGGGTAACCCCTTTGCCGCTCAGATACCGAACGCCGGCGGACACCTTGCGAGCCAATTGATCCGGCAATGCACCGAGCAGCCTTTCCCATTCCGGAAGCAAGGGGGTAGTGTTTCGGCTTGGTACGAGCTCGCGGACCAGTTCGATCGCCTTGCTCAACCCAGAGCAGACGTTTGCCCACCGGCGCTGGGTCATTCCTGCCGCCAACGGAGAGACTGATTCGCGGAGAATTCGGACCTGCCTCGGGACGGCCACGACGGCAGAAGGGTTCTTCTGGACGGCCCTGCAGAACGTGTTGACCGCGCTCTTGAGATCGCGCTTTTGTGTCGAATTTTCAAGCGTTTCGATCTTTTTCGAAACATCTTGAAGGGTAGGAATCGCAGTGTGAGAAGGCATAGTGACTGGCCTCAAAATGTCGTGATGACAGTAGCGGACAAGAGCAGATATTCGTGATTGCATAGCATACAAATTCAACCCAGTTCTGACTGAGACCTATTCACGACACGCTCTGTCTTCCTCGGAAACATGCGGCAGAGACGTCAGCATTGTAATGAGTTGGGAACGTGCAATACGGACGGCTCTGCCGACCCGCTTTGCGGGCATGCGACCTGCTTTGATCATGCGGGAAACGGTGCGCTTCGAAAGGCGCAGATACCGGGCGACCTCGGCCAGGGTCAGCCACTCATCGGTCGCGAGAGGCGTTGGTCTGCCAGAGGCAGCTGCATCGACCTGCTTCGGTGCGACGAGGACCCATGCCGGCAAATCAGATGCGTCCGACCTCTCGATGGAACAAGACGTGTCGTTCTGATGTGGTTGGCGCCGAGGTGGTGCTTGAGGCATGGCGCATACGAACATGGCCATTCTCAGCGGGCAAACGCAGAACCATCGGTATTTTGGGATAGGTTTTGCGTGGCGGGCGGTTACGAGAAGGGGCTGAACAGCACCGGTGGTTCGAAGCTTCCTCCCTCCGCCATTTGCCGAACGCGACCGGCATCGAAACTTGTCTCGAAGACATATGAACCGACCTCTGATCTTCTTCCATGATCGGTTAGAGTCCGGCCCGTGAGTGAGGGTGCGTCGGTTTCGTAACCGGGCGTAATGTAAGTTTCCGGCCTTCATCTGCCGGGGTTAACCCCCGGCAGATGAAACAAATTCGACTGGTGTCAACCAGCCCAAGGATGTGTAACAATGGCATCAGTTATAATCCCGCCGCCACGCGTCGATCGTGCTCCTGGCGTCGGCCAGAGACAAGAACTAGTGGGTGTTCAGACATTCGTCGCGGAATCGCCTATTGAACGATTCCACAAATGCATTGTCAGTCGGCTTGCCCGGCCGCGAGAAGTCCAGCGTTACGCCGTTTTCATACGCCCAGCGATCCAAGGCCTTCGAGATAAACTCCGAGCCATAGCACATTGTTAAGCGGACAAGTTGGCAGTGTGAAGTGAGGCAGTGGTCAGAAATCGACTGTGAAATAGATTTGGGTCACGCGGCCAGGCAGCACATTATAGGCATTTGCGCCGCGTAGATCGAAGCCTTGGGTGTCGAAGAGGTTGGAGGTCTGTATGCGGAGTACTGCGTTGTTGCCGGCAATTCTGAAGCGATAGCGACCGCCCAGATCGATCAGCGTGCGCGTTGGCACCGAAACCAGATTGTTGACCGTGGCGACTTCGGGCGATCGGTAGGATAACTGAAGATCGAACGAGAGGCCGGGCGCGAAGCCGGGACGCCAATCGGCCGCGAATTCGATGCGTTCGGAAATCGCACCAACCGGGAGCCGCCCCACCATGCCGCGGGATACGGCATCGCCGGTGACCCTGGGGCGCAGCAGCACGGCGCCCAGCACGGCCGAAAGTTCCGGCGTGAGCGCTCCCGCGAAGCTGGCTTCGACACCGCGGTTAATCACGCTGCCGAGCACGTCAAAGCGGCCGTTGGCATCAAGGTTGAAATAAGGCTTTGTGACGTCGAACACGCCCGCAACCATGCGCATGCCACCGCCCAGATCGATGCGGACACCGGCATCATGTTGACGGGTCTGAATGGCTGGCAGCGCTTCGTTTCGGTTGGCAGCGAAATTGGGGGCAACGCCTGATTCCTCCAATCCAGTCACGGCGCCGCCATACAGGCTGATCCGGGGCGTGATCCGCACCGCCACCGTCACATTGTAGAGCCACGGCGCGGCATCAACCGCCGCACGCGCGCCGGGAAAACCGATGCGCTTGGAATAATCGGATTTCTGCACGCCCACTGATAGTTCGCCAATACCATTCCACTGGCCTTCATAAGCAATGCCGCCAGTCCACTGCCGAACATTGTCGCGTTGCTGGGGGCCGAAACTGAGGGTGGGTCGAGACACGTCGGGCGCCACACCGAGAATGTTGACGTCGCCAAGATCCAGGCTCTGCGAGCCGTCGAAGCGGCGAAAGGACTGACGGCCACGGGCGGTGAGATGGAAAGCGTGGCGGCGGGGGCCGTCGTCGATGCGGCGCGTGAGACGCAATTCGCCGCTGGTGCTGGCATTGTAGAGCGGCGGATCGCCGGTCAGGCGCTGGCTGCCGCTGCCATCGGGACTGACGATGCGCACGACATTGGCGAACTGGTTGCGGAGAGCGCGGTGGGAGCGAAACAGGCCGCCGCGCAGTTGCCAGCCTTCGGCAAGGGTCCAGTCGGTTATGGCGCCGGCCGTGATTTCCGTGTCGCTGCCGCGAGACCACCAGGGGCCAAAGAACTGGCGGCGCGGCAGCCTTGGTGGCAGGAAATTGCCCTGCGGCACAGTGATCGGGCCTCGATCATCGATGAATGTATCCTTCATCGTGACGAAAGGCAGCACTACCAGCCTGGTCGATGGCTGCCATTGGCCGATCAGGGCCAGTTCATAGCTGTGATCGCGCGTCTTGTTGAAGCCATTCTCCAGTTCAAGTCCGGCGCCAACGCCAATCGACATGGTTGCAGACATTGGCAGCGTCGCATCGAATTCCGCGGTGGGTGTGTGCCAGCTGTTGTAACCGATGAGCAGGCTGGCCGCAGCCTCACGGCCCGGGCGACGGATGCCGAGATCGACGATGCCGGTGGGAGCCGGGAAGGGGCTACCCAGTGCAGACGGGCCCACGCGGATGGTGGTGGCGCGCACCAGCCGGCTGGAAGGGATGACAATCGGATCGAAATAGAGCCCGTCGATCCGCACATTGCCAGCGGCGACTGGGGAGAAGCCGCGCACGCGCTCACGGTTGTAGAGGCCCGAGATCTCACGGCCAATGCTGGTGCCAAACGCATCGCCGGCCTGGCGAACGGCATTCTCGGCCGAACGGCTGCCGGTGGCGGCGACGATGACCGCCGGATCACCGGCAGGCGCCGTGGCCTGTGCGCGCAGTGCGGCCGGCGTGATCAGCGCGATCGCCAATCCCAGCAGCGATCCTGGCCGGCACGGCGGCGAGGGGCGGTTGGAGGCGCCATCGGTGTGCCGGCGCAGTGTGGCGCTCATCTGGTCGTCCTCCGGGCGTCAGCCGGCAAAAGCGTCTTGCCAAGCGGCCCAGCAATGCCTAGCTTATTGTATACAGTCTACAGTTAGTTGGAGGTGGCATGCTGGAT
The DNA here is from genome assembly GCA_027485535.1 of Oxalobacteraceae bacterium. GTDB lineage: Bacteria > Pseudomonadota > Gammaproteobacteria > Burkholderiales > Burkholderiaceae_D > Pernthalerella. Next base: position 29,712 of record JAIXQV010000254.1, read on the forward strand.
CGTCGTGAATTGCTGGGGGGAGTGGCACTGGCCGGAACGGCGCTCGCCGCCAGCGGCGCCCGGGCGCAGTCCTTGGGAGCCAGCAAGGCGCCTGGCATCGATCCGGCGACGCTGATCGATACGGCGCAGGGCCGTGTCCGTGGCTATCGCGATGGCGAGGTCCGCATCTTCAAGGGAATCCCCTATGCCGCCGATACTGGTGGCAGCAGCCGCTTCCTGCCTCCCGGTCCGGCGCCGAAATGGGCCGGCACCCGCAGTTGCATGAACTGGGGCCCGACCTGCCCGCAGCAGCCCCGCACCGGCTGGAGCAACGACGAGGAAGCCTGGCTGTTCCATTGGGACGACGGCTACACCGGCGAGGATTGCCTTCGTCTCAATGTCTGGGGCCGCACCGATGCCCGCAATGCGCCGGTGATGGTGTGGATACACGGCGGCGGCTACACCGCCGGCTCTTCGCAGGAACTGGCCGGCTATGACGGCACGCGCATGGCGGCCAATCACGGCGTCATCTTCGTGTCGGTCAATCACCGGCTTGGGCCGCTGGGGTACATGGACCTGTCGGAAGTGGGCGGCAGCGCCTATGCCCAGTCCGGCAATGCCGGCGTGCTCGATCTGGTGGCCGCGTTGCAATGGGTGAAGGCCAATATCGCGGCGTTCGGCGGCGATCCCGGCAATGTCACGATTTTCGGCCAATCGGGCGGCGGCTCGAAAGTTTCCACGCTGATGGGCATGCCGGCGGCCGCTGGCCTGTTCCACAAGGCGATGATCCATTCCGGCGCTTCGCTGTTGGGCAACGACAGCAACCGCGCCCGCGCCTTCACCCGCGAGGTGCTGGCCGAACTTGGTATCGGCAAGGAAATCTTCCGCCTGCAGGCCATCCCGACAGCGGCGCTGATCGACGCCGGGCAGAAGGTGGCACGCCGCCTTTCGGCCGGCCAGCCGACCAATCTCACCATCGGCGGCCCGCGCCGCCGCGCGCCGGGCTGGTCCCCGGTGGTGGACGGCGTCACCATCCCTGAAGCGCCGTTTGTGGATCGCGCCCCGGTCATTTCCGCGCATGTGCCACTGGTGGTGGGCAGTGTGCGCGATGAGTCGGGTGGCGCCCTGCCGGAATTCGATGAAGCCGAGCTGTTGAAGCGTATGGCCAACGTGCCGGCAGCCAGCCGGGGCGAAGCGCTGGCGGCGTTCCGCGCGGCCTTCCCGGGCCTGTCTCCTGGTCACTTGTCGCGGGTGATGGCGGCGATGGCCGGGCGCAACAACAGCGTGCATTTCGCCAATCTGAAAACGGCGCAGGGCACGGCGGCCTTCACCTGGTACATGACCTATGCCTGCCCGACGCTGGAAGGCCGTTGGGGCAGCTTCCACTGCATCGACATTCCGTTTGCCACCGACAATGTGGAGCGTTGGGCCACCGCCACCGGCAACACGCCGGGCGCGCAGGCGCTGGGCCGGGCGATGAGCAGTGCCTGGGCGGCCTTTGCCCGCACCGGCAACCCATCGATCAAGGGGATGGCCTGGCCGGCGCACGACAACCGCGTGCCAACGATGGTTTATGACAATGCATCGCAAGTGATGATGGATCCGGCCGGCGTCGCACGCCGTGCCGTGATGGCGACCTGACGGGCGGTCAGGTCGCTTTCCTGGACGGTGGCCCCAACAGGGCCACAGGCTGGCGCGTCGACTCCTCCCCTGGGCGGCGCGCCAGTTCGTTCAAAGCTGGACGCTGGCCAGCAGGCGCAAGCGCAGCGGCGGCGCCGGGAATCCGGCGGCATCCTGCCAATCGGCGTCAAGCAGATTGTCAGCCGCCAGCCGGATCGCCAGCGCTTCCGTCGCCCGCCAGCGCGCATCGGCGGCCAACTGGACATAGGGGGAAAGACGCTTCCGCCCGCCCGGCACTGATTCATCATCGCGCGCACCAACATGGCCAGAACGCAGATTGACGGCCAGCCGCTCTGTCGCCTGCCAGCGCACCGCAGCATTCGCCCGCCAGCGCGGTCGCAGCAGCAGGCCGGGCCCGCCGGCCTGGTCGCGTGGCCAGATATGCTGGGCGGCCAGATCAAACTGCACGTCACCCAGTTGCTGCACCAGGCTGGCCGATACCCCATCCACGGCCACGCGGCCGCGGTTGACCAGCGCCGGTGCTGGCTGGAACACGAAATCGATGAGGTCGCGATAACGGGCAACAAAGCCGCCCAGTCGCAGACTTGTGCCATCCTGCTGCCAGATCAGCGCCACATCGCCGCGCTGGCCGGATTCGGGCCGCAGTGCCGGATTGCCGACCAGTGGATTGGCCAATGCATAGAAACTGGGCGCCTTAAAGCTGCGGCCGGCCGATGCCTCCAGCCTCCAGCCGCCGCCCAGATTGGCCGCCGCCGCGATGCGGCCGGAAAGACGCGCCTTTAGATTGCCGATGCGATCGACGCGCACCGCGCCGCTGCCCGAGACGGCGCCGGCGCGGCTGGCGATTTCGGCAAAGCCGGCCCAGGCGCTGCGATCAAGTCTGTAGGCGGTGGGGAGGGCGAAGAAGCCAAAATCCAGCTCTCCTGTGGAACGGCCGCGTTCGCTGCTGCCCTCGATGCCGGCAGCGAGTTGCGTGGCGCCTGCTGACCAAGCCAGACTGGCCTGGCCGAGCAGACGGTCATAGCGGGTCGCGTCCGTGGTGGCCGGCAGGCCGGCGGCATTGCTGGCGGCACCGGCGACGCCGGGGCTGGCGATGCTGTCGCTACGGCCGAGCCAGCTGGCATTGAGATCGAGCGCCAGACCGTCGGCCAGCATCCTGCGCGTCCGCACCGAAGCCAAAAACTCTCGCGCCCGGCGCAGCTCGGCCACGCGGCGATCCGCCAGCAGTGCGCCGCCGCTGGCATCTGGGAAGCCGGCGGCATCAACGTCGTTTAAGCGCAGCAGTAGCCGGTCAGCACCGCCGTCGCGCATCACGCGCAGCACGGCGGTGCGCGCCACAAAGCGGGCCAGCGGCGTGGGTGTACCATCATCGTCGATCTGGCCAGTGAGGCTGGCGCCCCAGCCGCCGCCGATCGGCCCGGACAGGCCAGCAGCCAGCGTATGGCCGCCCCGGCTGATGCCGCCGCCCTGTGCGGTGAATTCCAGCCGATCGGCCGGGCCGCGCGGCGTGATCGCGAGCACACCGGCCAGCGCGCCCGATCCGTGCACGGCTGAAAGCTGCGCCGGCAGCAGATCGAGGCTGGCGAGGCCGAAGCTGCCGATCTCTGCCAGGTTGACCGCGCCGCCGCGTGAGCTGGTGGCATTGTTGATCGGCACGCCATCGAACAGCACCAGCGTGAAATTGGGATCGGCACCGTCCAGCGTGGCTGCGGCAAAGCCGCTGCGCCCGCCCGGCTGCGTCATGAACAGATTGGGCACGCTCGCCGCAGCCGCGGCAACGCTGCCGGAAGAATCCAGCGTGGCGCCATCGATCCGGATGGCGCTGGATAGTGGCGGCAGCCGCGACGCGGTGACGACGAGCGGCGGCGCCAACGCGGCGGATTGGGCAAGCAGAAGAACAGGAAGCAGCATGGATACTCGATTGGCTGAAGAGGATCAGGCGCGGCGGAACAGGTGCCACAGGGCGTATGCAAACGCGGGAAGGGCGATGACGCCCACCAGTGCGGGCAGCAGATTGCCGGCCGATGCCTTGGCGCCCAGCCCAGCCCAGGCCAGCGCCAGAGCAGCGTTGGCCGGCACGACGGCCAGCAGAAACGGCTGCCACGGCAGCCGCGCCGCACCGGCCATTATCACCATGGCTTCGGCCACGACTGGAACCGGCCGGCTGAGCAGCAGGGCGAGTGGGCCGATTGGGCTTAGCTGGGGAGCGAGCCCGGCCAGCGCGGCATCGCCCATCAGGCGATCGGCCAGCACCCGGCCGGGCTGGCGGCCCAGCCAATAGCCGATCAGCGCTCCGGCCATAAGGCCGATAAAGATCGCCGCTGCACCCACACCCGCGCCCAGCGCGCTGCCGCCGGCAACGGCGACGATGCTGGAAGGCACCGGCAGCACGGGATCCAGTGCGAGCAGCAGCACTACCAGCGCCATCACCAGCCATGGCCGATCAGCCAGCGCCGCTGCCGCTGCCATCGCCTGGCTGGCCAGTTCGTCGCCAAACAGCGCCCATGGCAACAGAATGGCGGCCAGCAATCCGGCCAGCAGCATCAGCCAGCGCCTGCCCTGTCCTGCCTGCATTGCCTGCACCTGAAACCTGCCTCCTGCCCGACCACGACCTTCGTTGTCGTGCTGCGGCACGTCGTCCACCCCGTCAAGCCGGGCCGGATCTCACTTGCGAATGGCCCATACTATATACAGTATGCAATTGCCAATCGCTGCCGGCTGCGGCACGAAGGCATATGGGCAGGAAAATGAACATGTCAGGTCGTAGGGCAGGGATGGGGGCTGCGGTCGCCGCACTGGCGGCGCCGTTGTTGCTGGCAGCGGGAAATCTGGCCGTGCCGCCGCGCAGCGAGTTGAACCGGCCGTGGCCGTTCTTCACCGCCGAAGAACCCGAAGAGCCGCCGGTGCGCGCGCCGATTGACGCGCTGAACAGCTTTGCGATGCCGCCGGGCTATGCCGTGGAACTTGTCGCCGCCGAACCGCTTGTGCAGGATCCGATCCTGATGGAATTCGATGGCGATGGCCGGCTGTGGGTGATGGAATTGCCAGGCTGGGCGCACAATCTGTCGATGGAAAACAGTCTGGAACCGGTGAACCGCTTGGTGGTGCTGGACGATACCGACAACGACGGCGTGTTCGACAAGCGCACGGTGTTTGCCGACAAATTGGTGCTGCCGCGCGCCTTCAAGATCCTGGCTGGCGGCTGCGCGCTGATTGGCGAACCGCCAATGCTTTGGAAGGCCTGCGATACCGATGGCGATTTGAAGGCTGACACCAAGGAAAAGGTCGCCGACGGTTTCGCCCGGCTTGGCGTGCTGGAACATGGTGCCAACGGCCTGTTCTGGGGGATGGACAATCTGCTGGTCGTATCCGAGCATGAGTGGAACGTGGGGTACAAGGCGGGCCAGTTCGTCACCGTGCCGGGCCTGCGCCGCGGCCAGTGGGGCGTCACCCAGGATGATGCCGGGCGCATCTATCGTAACGTCAACACCGATCCCTTGTTTGTCGATTATGTGTCGCCGGATTATTATGCCCGTAACCCCGATCTGGTGCGCACGCGCGGCCTCTATGAAAATCTGGTCGATCAGGAAAAGACCAACATCTGGCCGGCGCACCCGACGTTGGGCCTAAACCGCGGTTATCGGCGCGAGGTGTTCCGCGCCGATGGCACTGCCAGCTATTATGGCGGCGTGTCGTCGCCCTTGATCTATCGCGGCACCCGCCTGCCGGCCGACGTGCAGGGCATGGGCTTCGTCGCCGATGGTGCCACCAACATCGTGCACCTGCTGCGACTGAAGGATGATGGTCAGGGCCGGATGGCGGCCGAGGATTACTATGCCAAGGGCGAATTCCTCGCTTCCACCGATGTGCGCTTCCGGCCCACAGCACTGGCTGGCGGCCCGGATGGCAGTTTCTATGTCGCCGACATGTATCGCGGCGTCTCCCAGGATGGCCCGCTGCAAACGGATTATCTGCGTGATTACATCACCAAACGCGGGCTGGCGCGCGGCATCGGCCATGGCCGTATCTATCGGGTGGTGCATGTGAGCGCCAATGGCGCCGCCGCGCCGATGCCGCGCGATGCCCGCCCGCAGATGAGCCGGGACACGACGGCTGCCCTGGTGGCCCACCTGTCCCACCCCAATGGTTGGTGGCGTGACACGGCGCAGCAGCATCTGGTGCAGCGTGCCGATCCCAAGTCCGAACCGCTGCTGGTGAAGCTGGCCAAGGACCTGAAGGCCGATTGGCGCAGCCGGCTGCACGCGCTGTGGACGCTGGATGGCATGGGCGCGATGCGCGCCGATCTGGCGCTGCTGGCGATGCGCGATGCCAAGGCCGAACTGCGTGCCGCTGGCCTGCGGCTGGCCGAAAGCGGCCTGGCCAAGGGCGATCAGAAATTGATCAAGGCGGTGTTGACGTTGGCTGGCGATGGCAATTGGCAGGTGCGGCTGCAGGCCGCCGCCACGCTTGGTGCGCTGCCCGATGCAGCGCGCACCCAGCCGATGATTGCGCTGCTTAGCGTGCATGGCGATGATCCTGTGCTGGTCGATGCCGCGCTGTCGGGCCTGAAGGGCAACGAATTGCCGGTCTTGACCGCGCTGGCCGCTGCGCGCGCCGCGCCCAGGGAGGCCGTGGCGATGCTGGCCGGCGCTCTGGCCAAGCGCCGCGATGCTGCCACCGGGCAGCAACTGGTGGCGCTGGCGGCGCGCGATGATCTGCCCGCCCCTGTTCGCACGGCGCTGCTCGATGGCCTGGCGCTGGGCTTTGCCGGCGGCGCGCAGACAGGCGGCAATGCCGTGGCCGGTGGCCGCGCGGGCGGCAATATCCCCGGCGTGACGCGGGCGCGCGGCGGGGTGCAGCGCTTTGCGTTAGCCGCCGAGCCGGCGATGATCAGCCGGCTGGCCAGCGGCAGCGATGCGCTGGCGGAACCGTCGAAGAAGCTGCTGGCGCTGATCACCTGGCCGGGCCGGCCGGCGCCGCCGGCGCTGCCGCCACGCAACGCCAGTGAAGAGGCCTTGTTCAAACAAGGCCAGGCGATTTATGTCGAACAATGTTCGGGCTGCCACCAGATCGAAGGCCAGGGCCAGGCCACCGTGGCGCCGGCACTGGCTGGTTCCAAGCGGGTGGCGGCCAATGGCGACGTGCCGGTGCGCATCCTCACCAACGGGTTGGAAGGCAAGATTGGCCTGATGCCGCCGTTGGGCGGCGCGATGAGCGACGAGGAGGTGGCCGCCGTGCTCACCTATGTGCGCCAGTCGTTCGGCAACCGCGCCGCGCCGCTCCCGCCGGCTGCGGTGAAGGAATGGCGGCTGGCCTTTGCCCACCGCACCACGCCATGGTCCGAAAAGGATATCGACGCGCCGCAACGGTGATCGGATGATCGACGTTGCGGATCTTGTCTGCCGCCGGGGAGGGCGCGCGGTGGTGGACGGCGTGTCATTCACGGTTGCCGCCGGCGAGATCGTGGGCCTGATCGGCCTGAATGGCGCGGGCAAGACCAGCCTTATTGATTGCATTGCCGGGTTGGCGCGGCCGGATGCCGGGCTGGTGATCGTGGCCGGCCATGCGCCCGGCAGCGTGGCGGCGCGCCGGGAGACCGGCGTCTTGTTGCAGCAGCCGGGATTACCGGCGCGGCTGACCGTGGCCGAAACACTGGCACTGTTTGCCGGGCTGCATGGAGTGGCTGTGGATGAACGTCTGGCGGCGGCACTGGGGCTGTGTGCGTTGGCCGGTTGCCGTGTGGACCGATTGTCGGGCGGGCAGGAGCAGCGGCTGGCGTTGGCGCTGGCCTTGCAATCGGGCGCGCCGGCACTGGTTCTGGATGAACCGGCCACAGCGCTTGATCCGCTGATGCGGCGCGATCTCGTGGTACTGCTTGGCGAACGGCGGGCAGGAGGCGCAGCGGTCTTGCTCGCGACCCACGATCTGGCCGAAGCCAGCAGCCTGTGTGACCGGGTGGTGTTGCTGCATCAGGGCCGGCTGGTGGCGCAGGGGCGCCCGGCCGATCTGATCTCGGCGACGGCAGCGACGCTGGCCGATGTGGTACTGACCATCTCTGGGGAGCCCGGCCGATGATGGGTCGATTGCTGCGGGCCAATCTGCTGGCCACTGCGCGCAATCCGATGGCGCTGATTTATGGCTGGCTGTTCCCGTTGATCTTTCTGGCGGGCTTCTGGGCGCTTTATGGCGATGATCCGCTACCGCTGGCGCTGCATGCCGGACAGTTTTTCACAATCACCATATTGGGCAGCGCCGCCTTTGGTCTGCCTACCCAGATGGTAGCCGAACGGGAAGCCGGGCTGTGGCGGCACTATGCCCTCACGCCGGCGCCGCGCTGGCGCTTTGTGCTGGCGATGGTGCTGGCGCGGGCGGTGCTGCTCGCTGGCGCGTTGATCCTGCAACATTTGGCGGCCCGCGCGCTGGGCATGCCGGCGCTGCCGCATCCGGTGTCTACACTTTTGGCACTGATCGTGGCGAGCCTGTGCTTCTTGTGCATCGGCGCGTTGATCGGCAGTCTGGTGGGCAATGTACCGGCGGTGCAGGCACTGGGCCAATGCATCTTCCTGCCGATGCTAATCCTGGGCGGGGTGGCGGTGCCGCTGGCCAGCCTGCCCGATTGGGCGCTGCCTTTGTCAAACCTGTTGCCCGGCCGTCATGCGGTGGTTGCGATCCAGACAGCGGTGACCGGCACCGGCACGCAGGCGGCGCGGTTCGAGCTGGCGATGCTGGCCGGTCACGGTGCGCTGGCGCTGGTGGCGGCGGTGCTGCTGTTCCGCTGGGAACCGGGGGCGCGGGTGCAGATTGGGCGGCGTGGGTGGTGGCTGGTGCTGGCGGCAGCGATGTGGCTGGCGCTGGCCGGGCTGGCGCACAGCCGGGCGCGGCCGGTGCCGGCGCCGCCGGATCGGGCGGCGGCGGGGGTGGTGGCGGATTATGTACGGGGGGTTGGGGCGCCGGCCGTGCCCCGGAAAAAACTGCCTGTGGCGCAGAACCACCCCCAGCCCCTCCCCCCGGATCAAGTCCGGGATAGGCTGCAAGCGGGAGGGGGGGCGGTAGTGCCGGTGCCGCAGCCGGTGCCCGAACTACCCCAGGAGCTGCCGGCCCCTGATCTTGATGCCATCGCCTTTGAACGGCTGCCGCCCGATGCCGGGCTGGTGGCGCCGATTGCGGTGGAGCCGGCGGATGCGGCGCTGGCAAACGCATTGGCGCGGATTGAGCGGCAATTGGCGCAGTGGCCGCCTGCCAGAGAGGGTGATGCTGTGCAGCAGGTGCGCAACATGCTCCTGATCGCCGCCGTGCCCGATCTGTTGCAGATGGACCCGCTGGAACGCCATCTGCCGTTGCTGGTTGAAGCGCAGTTGCAGGCGCGCTTCGGCGCGCTGTTGCCGGCGTTGCTGGCGCAGGTGGCGCTTAACCCGCAGGCCGGCAGCGTGGCGGCGCGGGCCGATCTGCCAGCGCTGGGCCTGCCGGCGCACACGGGAACAGAAGGGCCTGTGCGCGGGCGGGTGATGCTTTATGCTTTCAAGCTGCTCGGCCGGGTGACCGGACGGCGGGTAGGTGACCCCGCCTAGCGCCGCACGTCGGAACCGCCGACGAGGAAGGCATCGATGTCGCGCTGGCCGAACAGGCTGGCATCACCGGGAAGGCCGTGCTTGAGGCAGGCCAGCGCCAAGCGGGTGTTGGCGGCGTGGGCTTGGGCTATATCGCCTTTTGACAGGCCATGCAGCACGCCGGCGGCAAAGGCATCGCCGGCACCGATCCGATCAACAATCCCGGAAATGGCGATCTCGTTGGTCTGCACATGGCCGTCGTGCGTGTCGATTCGCGCCGCAAGCTGGTGGCGATCGGCATCGTGGGCGTGGCGTGCGGTGGACGCCATCAATTGCAGGCGCGGGAAGGCGGCTTCGGAGGCGGCGCGGCGGCGATCATCACCGCTGCCGGCAAAATCACGGCCGAGCAGCAGGGCGATATCCTGATGATTGCCGAACAATATGTCGGAATGGGCTATCAGGCGGCTCAATATGTCTTGCGGGTTGCTGTTCCAAGCGGCCCACAGCTGGGCGCGATAATTGCCGTCGAACGAGACTGGCACGCCCAGATCGGCCGCCGCCCGCGCCGCCGACAGTGCTAGTTCGGCCGATTGCGGCCCCAGCGCTGGGGTGATGCCGGAAAGATGCAGTCGCGCCGCGCAGGCCGGCGCCGGGTGACAAGAAATACAGGCCCATGCGCCCCGGCAGTGTGGCCACGCCGCCGCCGATGCCGTCGGCGTGCAGGTGGTGAGCGTCGAAGTGGAGGACATGCCGCGCCTTGATGCCTCCGATCCCGATGAGCGGGCGCAGGCCGTGGCCGAAGGCAAGGTCTGGCTTGAAAAGGCCCGCGTGTTGGGTTGCACATCGATGCGCTTCAACGTTAACCGCAGCCGCAGCGAAGAGGTGAACCGCGAGGCCGCCATCGAAGTGCTGCGCGAGATGGCCGATCATGGCCGCCGGCTGGGCGTGGTGGTGCTCCTAGAAAATCATGGCGGCGCCACCGCCAATATTGCTGCCATGGTGGAGCTGGTCAGGGCGGTGAACCACAAGTTCGTCAAGGCTGAACCTGATTGGGGTGCCTGGGTGCCGCCTGGTGACCGGTATCAGGCGATGCAATCGGCGATGGAATTGGCCCATATCGTGTCGGCCAAGGGCCAGTTGTTTGATCCCGACACCTATGCCCACACCAGTTTCGATGTGGCGCGGCTGGCGCGGGAGGCAGAGGCAATCGGCTTCAAGGGGGTCTATTCGATCGAACTCTACAACACGCCGGCTCCGGCCGATACGGACCGGGCGTTGTGGTCCATGATCCGCGCCATCGCGGGTGAGATGCGCTGATCAGGCCAAC
>JAIXQV010000204.1 GCA_027485535.1 Oxalobacteraceae bacterium
CCTCCGATGAACTCCGCGAACTCACCAAATGTGGTGGTAGCTTGCGCCAGATTGAGCAGTTGAAACAACTATCTATAAGCTTCAGCCTAGATGCCTACGGCACTCCGCAAGTCAAAAGAGCTGCCTTTGATTTTTTTATGAGATTCAATCCCTGACGTCTCACATCCCAGCGTCTCTTCGACCCTCTGTCATAAGCGATAGTGCTTAGCTGGGTATGCCGAAGTCTAGGCCGATCGTTTTCCAGGCCGGAAAATTTGGGCTAATGCCTCACTTCCAATGCGACCTCGATCGCTCGATTAGCATCGGCAATTCTCTAAATCTCACATCAGTCAAATCCAGTATTCTTAGAAGGATGGAGGCGCCCACCGTCTGATGGCCCCTGCGTATTTTTGAAATAGCAGAAGGTGAAGTTTTCAGTTCACGTGCCAAATCGAAGTCTGAAAAAACACGCAGTCGCCAGCGCGCCCAATCCAAAAGGTCGATCTGGTCAAACTGAAAAGGCTCTCTCAACATGACTTTCCTTAAGCCAAAGCTAATTGGGTCAACCGTCTGATTCAGCGAAACAAAGATCGCGTAAAGCAAATAGGTTCATACCACCGGCGGCTGTCATACCTGCTACAACCATCCCTCAGGATGACGCTTGCACCTATAAAAAGAGTCAAGCGCTGCTCTTTCTAAAAGACTGCCGGCACGCTGGTTCACAAACCCCAAACCACATTACTGCCGGAGGCCTTGCTGGTCTTTAGAAGTACCAGAAAGCTGGCAGCACTTTCCCGGAACCGTACGGCATCATGCTGGCTCGAAATTTCGACACCTGAGCCGCCGCTACCCTTCTCAACCTGTGCTTGTCGCTGAAGCTCAAATTCTATTTTCTGAATCAGCTCGTCCATCTCTGAAACAGTAATCACCCCCTTTTTCCCGGGCGTTTTTCCAATGATTGAAAGCATCATCTCAGCACTGAAGCGCTGCATGATGAGATCTGCGGCAGAAGAAGATTTGAATGTATAGAGCATGGATGTTTGGTGTTTCGACTATGAACGGATGTCGAGATTTGCTTGAATTTTGATACCAGAATCTTGAATGACTGATACCAAACACATGCTACTGCTTATAGCCACTATGTTTTTGATGGTCGGCAAGGTGCATGGTTTAAGGAAAGACACGACCGCTATAAGACGCTGAGTTAAAGCTAAGCATTCACAGTCATTCAAGGATGACTTGATAGTCATCATGCGTGACCCGCTTTGAAAGTGGCAGGCTAGTCGATGGGATAGATTTTTTTAAATAATCGACATGAAGTATTCAAGACGACTTTACCAATCATGGCTAACGCCCCACCTGCAGATATTCGCTCTGCTCTTGGTGCCATTCATGCTGGTGGGTTGCAAGGTTGATTTTCTGAACGCCCGACCCGCACGCGAACTGACACCGCCCGCTAAAGTGGGGAATCTCTATGCGGGGTGGCGCGTGTACCAAGGCAAGTGCTCCAGTTGCCATGGCATTGCCGCGGCAGGTAGTGAGCAAGCGCCTGACTTACTACCGATCATCAGAAGTATGAATCTGCAGCAATTCGCTGCAATCGTCTTGAGACGCTACGATCTGGCCAGCGGTGTTTCACGCGATTCGCAAGATAAGACAACGATAGAGACGCGTATTGACCAGATCATGCGCGCTAGTGAGCCACCAATTGAGATGCCGACCTGGCAGGGTGAGCCTGCGATCAATGCGCATATCCTTGATCTCTATACCTACTTGTCTGCCCGTGCCGAGGGACGAATCGGAATTGGACGTCCGCCGGATTACGGGAATACCTCTGCCGTCTTTTCAAGCGAGCCCGCGCGCTAGCTTACCGCCGCTGGTAAGAGCACGTTTTTATCTGCTTAAAACAGCTGTGGGCCTGACTCGCCATCCGCACCCTTGCCAGACTTCGGCTTGGGCTTTTGCGCCGCACTCTGTAGCGCAAGGGCCCGAAGTACCTGCAAAGCCGCATCGCTGTCTTTGGCAAGATTCGCAGCGAGTCTCTCCTCGCCTGTCACGCGTAGTATCAGACGTAGCTGCTCAACCATGATACGGAACTGCTCTGCTGCGAATTCCGGGTGAGCATTTGCATCAAGCATCAGCTGGCCGAAATTCAACTCGTTGGCCTCTAGCTGTTGCTGAAATTCTCGCTTGGCTTGTTCAAGTAATCGGTTGAGCTCTAATTCCGACAAATGCAAACGCTCAGCTTCAGCTGCAATCGCTTCATTCTCGCGAGGATCGATGACGCCATCGGCGTAGGCAGCGGTTAACTGACGAACGAACGATTCACGATCAATGCGAAGCTGATCCGTGAATGCCGACGCCAGCAAACCGGCCGGAATCGCGAAGATGCCGATACCCAGAAGCGCCAGCACCACCGTCAGTGCGCGTCCCATGGGTGTGACTGGCGAAATATCACCATAGCCCACCGAGGCTAAGGTCACCACCGCCCAGTAGATGGACTGCGGAATGTTTTCAAACTTGTCTGGCTGTGCATCATGCTCGAATAAATAACCAAGAGAGGCAGTCAGCACTACCATCAGCAACATGACGAATACCGACGCTGCAATAATCTGCCATTCGCGCTTGGCGACACGAATCAGCGTGACCGTCGCGGTGGTATATCGTGTCAGCTTCAGCATACGCGTCAGGCGGAATACACGCAGGAAGCGCAGATCGAGCGGGTAAGGCAGGAAATGCTCGAGCAAGAAAGGCAAAATCGTGACCAGATCAATTAGCGCAGTCCAGCTTCGAATATGCGCCCAGCGCGGCAATGACAAACTGCGATAAGCAGGGTTTTCGGGCGCGCTGTAGACGCGTGCCACATATTCAATCGAGAAAATACTGAAAGCGATAATGTCGATCCAGTAAAACTCGGCAGCAAATAAGTGATGAATAGATTCGACTGATTCCAGAATCACGCAGAGCATGGACAGCGCAATCCAGAACACAATGAAATTGTCGATAAAAACATGCAGTCGACCCGAGTGACCGGTCGGCTCCAGCAACGCGAATACTTTGGCTCTGAAACTGCGGCCCGCGTTGAGTTGCTGAAATTGTTCCCAAGCCGGTATCAAGACACGCGAGAGTTTGAAAATTCTTGCCAGTCGCATCAACCGCAGCACCCGCAAGGCTTCCAGATCAACTGGTGTAAACAGCACCAAATAAAACGGCGCAATCGCGATCAGATCAATCAGCGCATAAAGGCTGAACACATAGCGAAGCCGTGGATTGCGGCTGTTGGCAAACTCCGGCAGCATCGGTGCGCTGACCACACGCAGCACATACTCCAGCGTGAATAGCCCGACGGTAATCAGGTCGAAGGCATGAAACCATCCTGCATTCGGCGCATGAATCTCGGGGATAGTCTCGAGGATGACGGCAAACACCGACATCACGATCAGCAGCGCGACCATTCGATCGATTTGAGCTTGGTAACCGCCCTTGAACTCGGGGTCGAACAGCCACTGATAAATCAGCGCCACCGGCGACGCAGACGAATACGCTGGCGGTAGTTCAACCGATGGCGTTACAGCGGGTGCTTCCATGGCTGAGGTCGCGATATCAGGTACCACGACCGGTCTTATTTTTTTATTTGTACTCATCGCTTCCCCACTAATAGCGCCGCTGCCTCACGCGCCGCTACCCTTCCCTCGTCAGTTGGTATTACCCATACCTCGACACGACTCTCTGGTGCATGAATCGGCAGTATCGCATCACCGATCGCCATCGCATTCAGTTTCTCGTCGATCTGCACCCCAAGCCAACTGAGCGCCATACCGACTTCACTTCGCAATACCTTGTCATGCTCGCCAATGCCACCTGAGAATGCGATCAGATCCAGTCCCTGTACGCAGGCGATCAGTGCGCCACTCTCGCGTACGATGCGGTGAGTGAAAAGATCAATCGCATGCTCTGCTGCGACACTCTCATCCATACGTAATGCACGCATATCTGCAGAAATTCCAGACACACCGAGCAGCCCGCTCTCGCTGTACAACAAGCGCGAGAGCCGATCATGGTCGTACCCTTTATCGAGTAAGTACAGTAGTACGCCGGGGTCAATCGATCCTGAGCGCGACCCCATCATTAAGCCATCCAGCGTGGAGAAACCCATCGTGCTGGCTACGCTATGACCATTGAATGTGGCGCACAGACTAGCGCCATTCCCTAAGTGCGCCATCAGTACACGTCCGCGTGCGCGTTGACTATGTTGCTGCAAAACGCCGGCGATGTACTGGTAAGACAACCCATGAAAGCCATAGCGCCGGATACCACTGGCAGTCAGTGCCTGTGGTAGCGCGAATTCTTGATTGATCAGCGGTGCATTCGCATGAAACGCTGTGTCGAAACAAGCAACCTGCGGCACACCGACAAACGCAGCGGTAAAAGCACGAACACCGGCGATATTGTGTGGCTGGTGCAAGGGCGCGAGTGGATTGAGTTGCTCGAGCTGCTTGAGTACCTCATCGTTCACTAGCACGCTATGAAGAAATGTAGCTCCACCATGCACAATTCGGTGCGCCACCGCGACAGGCGGCTTCATCCCGACTTCTTCTAATAGCTTGCGCAGACTGGCGAGTGCATCGAAAAATACATCGTGGTTGTCACGCTGCACTGCACGCAGATAGACACCTTGTTGATCGGTCCAGCGCAACTCGGGTTGACCGTTCGGTTCAAGTCCTTCAACCCGGCCGCTGATGACTGCCGGTAGCACATCACCTTTGCCGTCTACCGGATAGACCGCAAACTTCAGCGAGGATGAGCCGGCGTTAACAGCAAGGATAGTCATTCGCTTTATGCCTGTTTTAACTGGGACTGTCGCAAAGGATCTGTCCGTAAATGATGTGCCACCAACAGCGCGAGCAGTGCTGAGCCCATACGCACGGCAGGTCCATCGGCGCGACTGGTGAGTGCAATCGGTACGCGCGCTCCCAGCACTACGCCAGCGCCGCTAGCGCCTGCCATGTACTCCAACTGCTTGGCCAGCATATTCGCGGACTCCAAATCGGGCGCGACCAGAATATCGGCATCTCCCGCCACGGGGGAAACAATTTGCTTCACCTGCGCGGCGTGAGCAGAGATCGCATTATCAAAGGCTAACGGGCCATCGACGATCGCACCCTTGATCTGGCCACGATCCGTCATCTTGCACAAAGCAGCGGCATCGAGTGTGGAAGGGATCGCTGGGGTCACGGTCTCGACAGCCGACAGTACTGCTACCTTGGGATTCGGGTTGCCCATGATGTGCGCGAAGTCGATCGCATTACGCACGATATCGACCTTCTCCAACAGCGTCGGCGCAATATTGAGCGCAGCATCTGTCACCATCAGCGGCTTGGGGTACATCGGCACATCAAAGCGGAATACATGCGACAGACGCCTTCCTGTCGCCAGCTCTTTATGCTGCAGCACTGCATGAATTAGCTCATCCGTGTGCAAGCTGCCTTTCATCAGGATTTCAACTTCACCGCGCGCGGCCATCTGCGCTGCCTGCTCTGCGGCGGCATGACTATGTGGCGCATCGATCAGCTCGATGCCCTCGAGCGAAAGATTGCCTGTGATGGCAGCGGAGCGAATTTTGCCGGTCGGCCCAACCAGCACCGGCACGATTAAACCGCGCTGCGCAGCATCGAGTGCACCTGCGAGAGACTCCGGGTCGCAAGGATGTACAACCGCGCAACGCAATGCTTCGAGCGAATCCGCCAGCGACAACAGTGTATTCAAACGTTCGATAGGATCAAACAACTGAATCTGCGGTGCTGAAATTTTCGGGCGCTTGACCTTTTGCGTTGGCGCCATCACGCGCGCCATACCGCGCAACACGACTTCATCATGCTGATTGCGTACCTCGCATTGCAACTCGACACGCTTTTTTAGATCATCTTTTGAAGTCACCGTAACAGTGACCCTCAGGGTATCGCCGATGCGTACCGGCTTGGTGAAGTCGAGATCCTGGTGCAGGTAGATGGTGCCCGGGCCGGGAAATTGCGTGCCTAGTACGGCAGAAATCAGCGCGCCGCCCCACATCCCGTGTCCGATCACGCCATGAAACGGCGTTTGGTTGGCATAGGCAGGATCAAGATGCGCCGGGTTGGTATCGCCCGACACCGCAGCAAACGCCCGAACATCATTCAACGTGAGCGTGCGGGTCAGTATTGCCGACTGCCCGATGCTTAGTTCGTCGTAGGTGGTGTTCTCCACGAGTTCAATTTCAGAAGCTTGCTTCATGTTGTGGCAGTCCCTTACATTCACTGACTCGGCGACGCGGACTCAGCTGATAACGTCATAGTGTGTATCGGCATAGCGCACCATTACATAGTCTCCGAGTGCATCACACAGTACGCGACCTTGGTCGACGTTGCGCGCGGTCATTTTCGATGTTGAATGCTTATACAGCCAGTCGATGCAGGCAAGGGCCAGTGAAATAGGCGAAAGTCCAAACGTGGGACGAGATAGCTGCGCATGCACCGCCTCATCAAGCTGTTTGGCCTCAGCCTCAGACAGCCGCCCTGCAGAGGCAATTGACCCACTAGTCGGGGAAGATTTCGGCAAGGCCATCGGAGTGCATACAGAGATGTCAATGATTCGAATTATGCATTTCATAAGGCAACATTTTGAGCAATCGCTGAGCGTTTCATTTGGGCAATTGACTGATGTTAGAAGTTGCCTGATAAGAAACGAGCATTAAAGTACTCGTCGCTGCTGACGATTCACCAAAAAGATGATTTTCGCCACCTGTTTCGACATTACTACTAGGCGACCGACTATGACAAAGCCGTCCTATCTCCGCTGGCTGCTGCTGTGCGCCTTGGTGTCCGCATTACCTGGCTGCGCCAAACGGCGCGCGCCCAACATCGACGACTTCACTTGGAACACGATCGGCTGGGAAAGGCTGTACTACTGGGACGGCAGTCGCTACCAAGGGTCGTTTGATCGCACCTTCGACCGCGACGGCCCGGGTACCTATATCTACCCCAATGGCGATCGGCTGGTGGCGATTTTCCGTGACGGCATGGTAGTGGGCCGGGCCACCGTGCTATACGCCGATGGCAAGAAATATGTGGGTGAATTCCGTAAAAACCGCCTAGCCGGCAAAGGCACGCTGTTCTATGCCAATGGCGACCGCTTCGACGGATACTTCGCGAATGCCCGTCGTGTGGGCCGCGGCATCTACACCTACGCGAGCGGTGGTCAATACACTGGCGAGTTTAATAATGACCAGATGACTGGTTCAGGCGTTTTGGTGTACGCCACGGGTGACCGCTACCAGGGCAATTTTGTCGATGGCAAGCCAAACGGCCTCGGCCGCATGACGTTCGCGAATGGTCGCACCACGCTGGAAGGGCATTGGGAAGACGGCGAATTTGCCTGGCCGCTGCGGCTGCGATTTTAGTAGCGCCTTGCTGGCGCACGCTGTTTACAGCTGCTCACAATTTGTCACTGGCACGGCCGCCGACCTTGCTCGATACTCGCTTTGCCAATGTCGGCAAAGGAGTCCCTCATGAAAACCAAGATCGCTACCCTGGTACTGCTGACCGTGACCGCTGGGAGCGCTTCTGCACACGGCGGTGAAGCGATTGCTGGCATCGTCGTGGGCGCGGTGGTCGGCAATATGATCGCCTCACAATCGCGCGCTGCGGTGACCATTCATTACGGTGGATATGCACCGCCACTGGTGGTTCATGCGCCACCGCCAGTCGTCGGCTATGCACCGCTACCGCCCATACTCGGCTACGCGCCACCGCCACCCGTGATGGTGTACCCACCCGCCCGTGTCTACTACGGTGACCCTGCATTCGGCCCTGGCTATGGCTACGGCCATCGTCACCACCAGCATCATGAGCGTCACTTCGAGCACCGTGGTTGGGGCCAGCCGCGCTGGTAATCTGAAGTCAGGCGGCAGAGGCCATCAGCGACCGTTCTGATAGAGAGTAACTCACGCGCGCCGTAGGATTTGCAGGCTTAGTCACTTAACATGGCGGATCGAATAACTGAGTTCGATCCGGATGTACCACACCGTATTGCTGATGCGACGGCGCGCGATATTCTTGAATCAGATCGGGCGCTGGCGTCTATGCACTCCCTCTTGGAGACATAAGCCGCCTAGATCAGAAAAACGCCTGAATCCCAGTTTGCGCACGGCCGAGAATCAGCGCGTGAATATCATGCGTGCCCTCGTAGGTGTTTACCACCTCAAGGTTCACCACGTGCCGGATCACACCATACTCATCGCTGATCCCGTTGCCACCCAACATATCGCGCGCCGTACGAGCAATATCGAGTGCCTTGCCACAGGAGTTGCGTTTCATGATGGAGGTAATTTCAACCGCATCCGTCCCCTCGTCCTTCATGCGCCCAAGCCGCAGACAGCCCTGTAGCGCCAGCGTAATTTCGGTTTGCATGTCGGCGAGCTTTTTCTGTACCAGCTGCGTCGCAGCCAACGGTCTTCCGAATTGCTTGCGATCCAGTGTGTACTGACGCGCGGTGTGCCAGCAAAATTCGGCTGCGCCCATCGCACCCCATGCAATGCCATAGCGCGCTGAATTCAGACAAGTGAATGGCCCCTTCAAGCCGCGCACCTCAGGGAAGGCGTTCTCTTCTGGCACGAATACGCCATCCATCACGATCTCACCCGTAGTAGAAGCACGCAGACCGACTTTGCCATGTATCTTCGGCGTGGTCAGGCCTTTCCAGCCTTTTTCGAGAATGAAGCCGCGAATACTGCCTTCATCATCTTTCGCCCACACCACGAACACATCGGCCATCGGGCTATTCGTAATCCACATCTTCGAACCCGTCAGGCTATAACCGCCATCGACCTTTTTTGCGCGCGTAATCATGCTGCCCGGGTCTGAACCATGATCTGGCTCAGTCAGACCAAAACAACCAATCCATTCACCGGTAGCCAGCTTGGGCAGGTACTTCTGCCGTTGCGCTTCAGTGCCAAACTCAAAAATCGGCAACATCACCAGCGAGCTTTGTACGCTCATCATCGAGCGATAACCAGAATCTACTCGCTCAACCTCACGCGCGATCAAGCCGTAGCTAACGTAGTTGAGTCCAGCGCCGCCATACTCACTCGGTATGGTGGGGCCAAGCAGGCCCAGCTCACCCATTTCACGAAAAATGCTGAGATCGGTTTGCTCATGACGAAATGCTTCCTGCACGCGCGGCATCAGCTGTTGCTGGCAGTAGGCAGCAGCAGCTTCGCGCACCATGCGCTCTTCTTCGGTCAGCTGCTGCGCAAGCTGTAGCGGATCTTCCCAGATAAATTTTGATGTGCTCATGAAATGCTTTTTTTAACTAGACTGGTACTACCCGACCGGCTTCGGCCAGAGCCCTCAGATCTTCTTCTTCCAATGCCGGCCCCTCGAGCGTGACACGCTCAGACTCCACTTTGTCATGGCGGTACTTCTCCATCACTTTACGTAGCGCTGGCTTTTGATGCGTCGTGTCGTAGCCATTAAACAAATGACCGAGCAGCCCTCGATCGAGATCACTGGTACCCAGCATCCAATCAGCGATCGGAAGTGTGAGGTTCATGTTGATATGCATCATGATGCCCATGTTGTGGTGGGCGCTGTGATGCCGACGAATCGTATTAATCAGCGGCATATGCCGCACAAAACGATTCTCTGGCACATGACAACAAAAATGGAAAGTTTCGTACACCATGTAATGACCAATCATGGTGATCGGGAACATATAGCCCGCATCGGGCCCAAGTAGCAGCGCAGCCAATCCACCAAAGATGGCACTCGCAACGACCAACACAATCAATACGCGCCACGGAAAAAATACGATCCGAAACTCTTTGATACTGTGGATGGTGAATTCGTTATCGGTAAAGTACTGGTGATGCTGACGCGTATGACGATCAAAAATCGCGCGCAATGCGAACACATCTTTCAGGCGATGCATGATGTGCATATGCATGCCCCACTCGACGAAATTCCCCGCGATCGCAATCGGGATGATCAGCAGCCATTCCCATGTCGGGTTGGTTAACTGCCCGACGCACCAGGCGATCGCTGCGATACCCGCGCCATACATCACACCGATATGCAGCAAGCCGTGATACCACGGGCTCACTTGCTGCAAGTAGTTTTGTCGAAATCGCGCTTGTTTTTCAGTGATCATCATGCTCTCCTGCGGTCGGCCTGAATCAGACCAATCGAGACTAGCATAAACGCGGGAGATTCGATGCCGCTCAGCGGCTGTGGGTTAGATCGATGGCAAGGGCTGCCAACGCCGCTAGCGGCCTGGGGCCGCAGGATCTTAGCCGACCAGTTTTTGGAAATAATTAGGTAATCCAAACAAGCCCTGATGCGTTGCAGGGTTGTAGTACTGCAGATCGCTGAGGCCGGCCGACGCAATGGTTGCAGCGATCTGATCGGAGCCCACCGCGCGCGGGTCGAGTTGCTCGCTGCATACGGCCAAGGACCAGTAGGCGCCGTACAGAGGAATATAAAGCCCCATGGGCGCTACCACCTTGAAGTTCTTGTGCAGGCCTTGATACAAAGAAGTGACGACATCCGGCCGGAAAATCGGTGAGCCGGTGTGCAGCACCATGGCACCACCCGGGTTCAGGATGTTTTTAACAGACGCAAAAAACTCCGCTGTGTACAAAGCTGACGCAGGGGTATCGGGATCGGTCAGGTCGAGTAACACCAAATCAAAACGCTGATCGGTTTCACGCACGAACGCAAGACCATCACCGATACGAATCTCCACCCGCGGATCATCCAGTGCGCCGTGATGAATACTGCCGAAATACTCACGCGCGACCCGAATCACGGCCTCATCGAGCTCGGCAATAACGACCCGCTCGATCGATGGATACTTCAGTAACTCTTCAGCCGCACCACCATCACCACCGCCGAGGATCAGAACACGCTTGACCTTGCCATGGCTGGCAGCAGCCGGGTGCACCAAAGCCTCGTGATAGAAGAACTCTTCTTTTTCGGACGTCATGTAATCGCCATCAAGCCGGAACAGCCGACCGAATTGCGGTGATTCATGAACTTCAATGCGTTGATAAGGCGATTGTTCGCGGTATAGCGCTGGCCCTAACCGATAGCCATAACTGCTGTGCGCATTCAACCACTCGTGACCGATGGTCAACTCGCTATGCAAGGCACCTACTTCGCCGCGTTGCAGCGCTTGCGGGTTCGCCTCTGCGGGATCAAACAAATCGGAAAGCACGTCGATTAACTGCGCGGCTTTTTTACTGTTATCAGTCGAGAAATTACAGACATAGACATCGAGTGTCACTGCCAATTGCTCAGGCCAGGTGTGGATAGCCAAGTGAGATTCAGCGAGCAAGACAGTGCCGGTGACACCACCGGGTTGCCCTTCGAAGTCAGGGAAGGTGACAAAGGTGTCGCCGACGACGGTCAGGCCGCTCTTATTCACCGCCGCAACGCAAGCATCGCGCAGCCCGGCTTCGTCCGTCATGAGTAGCAGATTCTTACGACAACCAGACAGGTCGGCGGTGAGATGGATCCCTTGCATTTTTTTTCGAAAAGTCTTTCCTCGGCCCCATGAACCGAAATTTATTTTTAGACAACAGTTGAGCGCTCCATTGTGCCATTAATTGCTGCGACGACAAAATGCGTTCGTTCCGCTCATCGCGCTGAACGCTTATTCATGCAGCAGCTATCCGTCCTGAAATGCTGAAATGCTGGATTAAATGCGTCCCAAATCAGACTTATTTTGATAATCTACGTCGCAGTGAACTGCTGCACATAAACAGAATTGAGACTCGGAGCCACCATGCGTGTTATTAAAAAATTAAAAATTTGCGTCGTGTTGGCCCCAGGTTTTTTGCTGGCCTCGAACGGATTTGCGCAGTCAGCCGCTGAACAGCAAGCACAGCAACCGATTCCGGCGTCGCGTAACTTCATCGGTCTCGGCATCGGCGCTTTTCCCAAAACACCCGGCAGTACCGATTTGCGAGTGATGGCTTTGCCGGTGATTCAGTACACATTTGGCGATGTTGGCTATATCACCGGGCTGAAAGCGGGCCTGTGGGGCTACACCTCAGACGACCGCTCGCTGCGCATTGGCCTGTATGCCGAACCGCGATTCGGTTACGACAGCAGCGATAACCCTGTCACCGCTGGCATGGCCGATCGTAGGTTTGCGGTTGACGCAGGCCCGAGTGTTCGCTGGACCACGCCGGCAGGTGTACTGAACTTCGATTACGGCTTTGATGTGACCAATCGAAGTAACGGGCAGGTCGCGCAACTGCAATTTATCCGACCGCTGGTCAGCGAGACCGGATTCCGCTTGAATGGTCTGGTTGGTGCGACTTGGCAAAACGCCGCGATGAATGATTACTACTGGAGTGTCGGTAGCTACAAAGCCGGAGCCGGCACGGGCCTGTCCGTAGGTCTGACCGGTCTGTATTCATTCGGCCCGACCAGCGCGCTGTTTTATGGCGCAACCATCAACCGACTCTCCAGCACTCAGGCGAATAGCCCGCTGACTGAGCGCAGCTTTACGCCGCTGATTTATCTTGGGTACGGTTGGCGGATGTAATCAGTACCGACTCAGGCAAGCGATCAAAACGCCAGAGCGGTCCGCACATCAACACAGCGGCTGGTCCGGCTAATTGGTCGTCTCGTGCCCGGAGCGTAGCCAGTGTGGCGAGACATTGCAGATACTTGCCACCACTTCCATATTGCCGTTGGCCGGCAAAGCCTCCCCTGACAACCATTTACTCACCGTCGAGATCGCCAGCGAAGATCCGGCTTGCATCGTGCAAAAAGCGCGCAGTAACTGAGTCGGGCGGTTGGGATCAATCCCAACGTTTTTAAGGCTGCTGCGCAGCCGTCTACTGAATTCTTCTCTTTCCTTGAATGTCAGATGGGCGGCCATGGCATCGTAAGCGCTGGGGTTACGGTCAACTGAGTATCGAAGGATTCATGAAGTAGTTCACGTTCAGGTGATCGCCACACGCAGGCTTGGAAGCTCAACGCCACTAACGACCGCAACCCATTCCTGCCCCGTCGCAATCTGCTTGCTTGGCAGCCACCCCCCCATCGCAAGGCACTGACCCTGCGCGAACGGCGTTTCGCCATTCGACTCACAATGACGCTGATGCAAAGCATAGGCGTACTGAAGCGACTTATCGACGCTGTCTCGACCATGACCAAAACCGACAATCTGCGCACCCTGTGAGTCAATCACGTTCAGTGTCATCCCCGCATTTGAGACCAGTTGGTCAAACACGGTGCGGCTCTTGCGCGAAAGCGTTCGTGCTTCACCGATCACTAGTTTCGAATGAAACCCATTTGCGCAGACTTTGTCTTCAGGCGTCCAAGCCTCACCCTTGAACGGGTTTTGCAGAACTTCCAAGGCCAGCGCTACTGAATCGAAGCGATGCAAGAACGTCTCCAGGCTATCGCCCTGCTCGGGCGTGGAGCCCAAACTAAACACCAACTTGGGTTCTACCTGAACCTGCTTGACACTACGCAGCTTGATGCTGGCGGCATTGTCTTCTGCGTCAACCAACGAGTGCTCATACAGATAACCGAGACTTGGAACGCAACTCTGTGCGCTTGGGTCTTGCGGGCTGATAGGAATCATCTTGCGCCCAACTAAACGCGCGCCATCGGCCACGCTTAAGGTGTGCAGCGTCTCGAGCACGCGCTCTGCCTCTTCACCATTCAGTCCAAGCTCAGCCGCCTGCGGCTGTAGCAAACCACGGCGCGCCTGAGCAGCCTGGATCAGGTGGGCATAAGAAAGTAGTCGGGAGGTGTGCAGCATTTGCGGTACCCCTCAAAATGTGTAGGATCGGAACTCTTTGTACCGATTTTATCTGGACACTTCTAATAGATTTTCCCTATCGTACATTATTTAACTATAGTTGTGTAGATAAATTCAGGAGAAATCTTGTAATTTATGCGCTTGCCGCATATTATTGTGTAGGTTGTAAGTTTATGCTGTTCAACTTTTTTTGCGCTGCATTATCGAAAATGAAAACAATGGATATGCCCGCTGCCCCAAAGCTTTTCTCGATCGGCGCGATGTCGCGCGAAACCGGTATTCACGTCTCCACCATCCGTATGTGGGAGGCGCGCTATGGCGCGTTACAGCCCGTGCGTACCGAAGGCGGTGCGCGCCGCTACACCACCACCGACTTGGAGCGACTCCGAATCATCAAGTTGCTGGTTGATCGCGGTCACAAGCCCAGTGCGTTAGCAACGCAGGATCTGGACCAACTTCATGCCGAACTATTCGGGCCGAGTGCCCAGAACGGAAATCTGCCCTCCAGCGAGTTGCGTATCGCCTCGATGGGCAGCACCACCTGGCGCTCGCTCCTGTTTACCGACCCGGCGATGACGGCCTGGACGCCTGCTGCGCATTTCGATGCCTTGTCTGAAGTGGAAAACCGGCTTGAGTCATTTGATCTTGGCATCGTACTGACACCTGCGCTGCAAATGAATCTCGCCAAGTATCTGGCAGCTGCGTTTTCAGTCTACAAATCCAAGACCCTGGTTGTGATCTATGAATTCAGCAGCAGCAGCGTGATTCGCTTTCTGAGCGCCTTGGGTATCGAATGCATCAAATATCCCGCTGCGCCAATGGATCTGGCACGCAGTCTGACCAATATCATCGAAGCACGGCAAGCGGAGCATCAATCTCCCGCACAACCGCGCTTTGGCATAGAGACACTGCAAACGATCGCGGTGACAGATACCAACTTGCTGTGTGAATGCCCGAAGCACTTGGCCAGCTTGATTATCAGCCTGCACAGCTTTATTCAATACAGCAACCAATGCGTGAATGATTCGCCCAAAGACGCTCTCATCCACGAAAAACTACGCGACATCGCCAGCCTTGGCATCGTACAACTGGAATCGGGCCTCGACCTCGTACTCGAGGCAGAAAAAATCAATCGACAGCACGCCGCATGAAGCCAATTGCCATCTTCCGCCACGCGACCGCCGACGGTCCTGCTTATCTCGCGACCTTTCTTGCGCAGCAAAACCTGCCCTACCAAGAGATACGTATAGACCTTGGTGAAACCGTCCCCGAGCGCGCCGACGACTTTGCAGGTATTGCCTTAATGGGCGGCCCAATGAGTGTGAATGATCCTTTGCCTTGGATACCCAGCTCGCTGGCGCTAATACGTGACGCGGTCGAGCGTGATATCCCGCTGATTGGGCATTGCCTAGGTGGGCAACTCATCAGCAAGGCCTTGGGCGGCAGCGTCACGCGCAATCCCAACGGCAAGGAAATCGGTTGGCATCAGCTGCAAGTCACCGACGCTGAACTGGGGCAGCACTGGTTGGGCACCAGCGAAGGCTTGGTTGGTTTTCACTGGCACGGCGAAACCTTCACCTTGCCACCGGGTGCAACTTGGTTAGCAAGAAGCGAGGCGTGTGCGCACCAAGCCTATGTGCTGGGGCCGCACATCGGCATGCAGTTTCATATTGAAATGGATGAACCGACCATCGCCAGCTGGTGCGCAGAAGGCGAGCCCGAAATTGGCGCGGCGAGAAGCAAACCCGAGGCACATCCTCATGTAATGACGACGCACCAAATTTCCCAAGGCATACCCAGCCATCTGTCGACCATGCGCGCGGCGGCAGATCATCTCTACCGCCGCTGGATCAGTAACTTGAAGGGCTGAGCCCGGGCTCAGCCTCAAAGGCTGAGCTTACTCACTCGCCTGCAGCGGCCTCTTGCTCCCGCCGATACCGCAGCGAAGAGACGACTGAAGCCACGATAAAGGCAATACCGATCAGACCCGTGATGATTTCCGGAACATGGAATTTCATGGTGATGAACATGATCAACGCGAGAATGCCGATCGCATAATGCGCGCCATGCTCCAGGTAGACATACTCATCCAACGTACCCTGCCGGACCAGAAACACTGTAATTGATCGCACAAATACCGCGCCGATGGCGAGGCCAAGCATGATGATCACGACATCGTTGGTAATCGCGAATGCGCCGATCACGCCATCAAACGAGAACGATGCATCTAGCACCTCGAGGTAGAGGAAACCGCCAATGCTGCCGGTTTTGACGGCCTTGGCAACATCGCTCTCACCCGACTCTTCTTTCTCAAGCATATTGCCGAGAATATCTACACCGACATAAACAATAATCCCCCACACACCGGCGGTTAGGACGGGCAGATGGTTATTCGGCTCAGCGAGCGTCAGACTTGCCAGCACGACCGAGAGTGCGATGAAGATAGGTACCGCCTGTATCTTGCCGTAGCTCGCCATCTTCTCTTCAAAGTGGCCAGCCCAATGTAATTCTTTCTCTTCGTCGAACAAGAAGTTCAAGAACACCAGCAGCAAAAATACGCCACCGAAGGCAGCAACTTCATCATGGTGCTTGGTCAGGTAATACGAAAACTGTCGCGGGTCATGCAGCGCCAGATTCCAGACTTCAGCAGCACCTAGGTCGGCAGTCTGAGCGACGATCACCAGCGGGAACAGCAAGCGCATACCGAATACGGCCACCAGAATACCGACCGTCAGAAACAGCTTTTGCCAGAACTCATCCCAGTGCTTCAGCACCGAGGCGTTGACCACCGCGTTGTCGAACGAGAGCGACACCTCGAGCACACCCAGAATCAGCGCGATACCAAAGCCGGTCAACGCGGCCTGGGTACCACCATGTTCATAACCCCACCAAGTCGCTAGCCCGAGACAGACCACCGCAAAAATGATTGAACCAGTAAAGTGCCGCAAATCAGACCTCCGACGTCATGTTTTTGTAGGGTGAATCTTTTTTTGAGACGCTCTATCGAGATACTTATTTTTATAAAGCGTCTGAGCTCTGCACCAATGAATCAAGCTTATTAGCTTGGACCTCGCTTGAATTTATCTTGGATAAATCGACAAGCCGCAGGTTTAGTCGGTCAGAACGCTGGCGTTATATCACAAGGTGATAACACTGTGCTGAACAAGCAAACTTTGTAGCAGGATAAATCGGTGAAATTTGGCGTAGCGGAAACTGAGTTGCATTCAGGCGCCCGGAGCAGCCGAGCAGCTTTGAATTTAGCACCATGAGGCTCGGTAGCTCGCCGACTAACCCCGCAACGAGCGTTTTAGCAGCTTGCCGTTAGCGTTCCTCGGCAGAGGTGTATCGCTGAAAAAAATTTCCTCGGGTACTTTGTAATCCGCCAAACGCGCTGCGCAGTGCGCGCGCACCGTATCGGCGTCTTGCTGTTGATTCGGCATATAGAGATATGCATGCACGCGCTCACCCAGTACCGGGCAAGGATGCCCGACCACCGCCGCCTCAACCACGCCCGGCAAAGCCATCAGGGTGTTCTCTACCTCGACCGAATAAATTTTGAAGCCGCCACGATTAATCATGTCCTTGATGCGATCAAACACCCGTACCAATCCCTGCGCATCAATCGAGCCAACATCGCCTGAACGCCAGCAGCCTTCAGCAAAACCTTTCTCGGTCGCTTCCGGGTTATCCCAGTAGCCGGGTACGACCATTGGGCCGCCGATCCATAGCTCACCAGATTCACCCACGGCGACTGGCTCACCATGTTCATTCATTACTCGGATATCTGCGCAAGGCGCTGCGATACCGACGCTATCGTGATGAATCGCCGACAAACCCAGCGGCATGATGGTGCTCGGTGAGCTAGTCTCGGTCGAGCCATAGCAATTCACCAAAGTTAAACCGGGCAATGCCTTGCCGAGTGCTTGCACCGTCGGCACCGGCATCGGCGCACCACCATAACCGCCCACACGCCAAGCACTCAGATCGGCCGTGAAAAAGCTAGGTTGCAATAAGCACAGCTGATACATGGCTGGCACCATCACGCCGTAGCTGATTTTTTCATGCGCAAGCAACTCCACAAATGGAGCCGCCTTGAACTCCGGCACAATCACCAGCGCACCACCCACATGCACCATCAAAGCGATCAAGGCCACCAATCCCGTGACATGGCTGGCGGGTACCGCTAATGCGGCACGATCTTCATGATCTAACTTGAGCGTTACCGCGAAATGAATCACCGAGTGCGCAATATTGAAATGGGTAAGCATCGCGCCTTTGGGATTACCGGTGGTCCCCGAGGTATACAGAATGCAGGCGCAATCTTCTTCGTTGACTCTGGCCGGTGCACGCACTGCACCCATCAGTGAATCAAGCGCGATGTGATCATTCGCATCAGCGGCACCAGCGATATCAGCGATATCAGCATCAGAAACACAAATCCGCAGCCGCAGGCTTGGCACAATATCTTTATCCGGCAAGCGCGGCAGCAAGGCCTCATCCAACACAATCGCAGCCGCACCACACTGTTGCAAGATGTAGGCAAGTCCGGGGCCTTGTTCACGCGTACCAACCGGCACAGCAATCGCGCCGATTTTTTGCAGTGCGAACAGCACCGAAACAAATTCCAGCCGATTGCCGATGAACATCACGACTCGCTCGCCAGCGCACAATCCGTGCCCTACAAAGCCTGCAGCGATTCGATCCACCTCAGCATTCAAGTGGCGGTAGCTCCAACGCTGCTCACCGCAGGCCAGCGCCTCGCGGTCAGGGTAGCGAGCGACAGCATGCTCAAGCATGGCGTACAGCGAAGGCGGACGATCCACAAAACAGCGCAACACGCGCTCACCGAAGTGGGTTTCGGTACGCATTTCGGGTAAGCGAATATGCTGCTGCCAGTCGATCATGCGATAGGTGGGAATGAACGCTACAGGTGTATTAAGGGGAATCAGGTCGCAGCAAGCTGCACGCCGCGCTCTATCCTGATTTCGGCATCCAACAAGCTGCGCGAGTGATTAAGGTCTGATTGAGCGATCAGCACCGATAGCTCGCTACCGCGCAATGAGGCAATCACTTCCGACAAACGTGCCGACAAAGCGGGGGCTACGCCTTCAAAAGGCTCATCCAATAACAGCAAGCGTGTTCCGATAGTCAGCGCACGCGCGAGTGCGACCAGCTTCTGCTGCCCACCCGATAGCAGGAGCGCGCGTCGATCTCGCATCTCGTGTAACTCGGGCAATACCTTGTAAATGAAAGCGAGTCGCTCGGTCGTATCCGCTACGCCGGTCGCCCAGAGTGGCACCAGAATGTTTTGTTCGACAGTCAGCTCTGGCACCAAGCCGCGATCTTCCGGCATGTAGCCGATACCCAAACCAGCACGGGCGTGAGGCGGCAAACGGGACAGATCTTGTCCATCGAAATGAATCGCACCGCCGCCCAGAGGCAGGTGGCCCATAATCGCGCGCAGTGTGGTGGTCTTGCCGGCGCCATTGCGACCGATTAATCCGACCATTTGTCCTGCGCCGAGCGACAGCGACAAGCCGCGCAGTACCTGCGCGGACTGAATCGAGACATGCAGACGATCAATCTCAAGCATGATCATTCACCGCGATCAACTCGCCAGTCACATAACGCTTCACATCCGGCATGGCGAGCGCTACCTCAGGTAGGCCATCGGCGATGATGCGTCCACTATAAAAAGCAATCACGCGCTGGCTGTAGCGCGCAACGATATCCATATCATGCTCGACAAATAGCACTGTCGTGCGGCTACCTTCCAGCGCACGCATCACGGTATCCATCATGGGAAATTTTTCATCGGCAGAGACACCCGAGGTTGGTTCATCCAGTAGCAGCACAGTGGGCTGACGGGTAAGTGCCATCGCAATATCGAGCAACTTGCGTATGCCACCCGGGAGCTCGCTCACTAGCCGGTCTGCATGTGCCAACAAATCAAAGCGCTGCAAGATTTCATGGGCATGCGCCACACTCTCCGAATGATTCGCCGGACGCCAGAACGAGAGCGCGCTCTGTTGTGCGGCAATCGCTGCCAGCAGGTTGTCTTGTACGGATAAATCTTTGTAGAGCTGCGGGATTTGAAAAGATCGCGCTACACCCAGTCGCGCAATTTGTCTCGGCGCCAGTCCGATGATGCTGCGACCATCCAGCAAAATCTCACCCGAATCTGGTTTGATATAGCCCGTGAGCATATTCACGAAGGTTGTTTTTCCGGCGCCGTTACTGCCAATCAAACTCACTCGCTCGCCGTGTGCGATCTCTATCTGCACATCAGCCGCTGCAGTCACCGCCCCAAATTTCTTTTGCAGGCCACGCGCGACGATAGCGCTAGCGACACTCATACCGCACCTCTTTGGGTAGTCGTTGCACGCGCACGTGCCGCCCAAAGCGAACCGATACCCGTTGGCAGGAAGCGGATCACCGCGAGCAAGAACAGACCCATCGCCAGTTGCCAGCTATGCGGGAAATACGCGCTGGAGAAAGAACGCACTAATTCCAGCGCAACCGAAGCGATGAAGGCAGCCAGCACACTATGATGGCCAGCCAGAATGGCGACGAACACAAAATCGCCCGAACGTGTCCAGTAACTATAGTCCGGCTCGACATGCCCCAAAGCGATCACGGCCAGCGCACCACCCACACCGCCGCAGAACGCAGCAATGATGAAGTTGGTGGCAATCAGTGACTGTACCGAACTACCCAGATACTCAACCCGAATCTCGTTATCACGTGCCGATAGCGCAACCAGCCCACGCACAGAATCAAAATAAACACGCATCAATATGCCGACGATACCGACCACCATCACGGTCACCGCATAGTTAGCGTAGCCAACCCAAGCATCTGCCGGGCGCATGCCGAGATAAGTGACACGACCAATATTCAAACCGTCAGAACCACCAAACGCGGTTGATTTGACGAGCAATCCATAAAGCACCATCGATAGCGCCAAGGTCAACATGGCAAAGAAAATGCCGCGGTAGCGCGCGATCAGCCATGCGAAAGGCGCTGCGAGCAAGGCTGCTACCAAGCCGCCGCCCAAGGTGAGCAGCAAACCGTCGGTAACACCAAGCACACCGAAACCGAGTGCTGCGGTGTAGCCACCGGTAGCGAATACCAAGCCCTGACCAAATGACACCACGCCGCTACGCATCAGTAGCATGATGCCAAGCGCGACGATGCCATTGGCGAATGACATCGTGAGCAAGAAAGTGAGCCAACGTGGCATGGCAGTACC
>JAIXQV010000249.1 GCA_027485535.1 Oxalobacteraceae bacterium
ATTCCTTCGGCACCATTTGCTTTGGCAGAGCGTCTGTCACCTGCACTTTGGCAGGCTATTTCGATCGTTTTGAAGGAAGCAAAATGAATCCATGCTTAAGAGTGATCTCGTGCTTTGTGATGATTGCCACTTTGTCGGCTTGCTGCCCGAATGGTTGCTTTGTGCTGTCTGGCGCAGCATTCGAGGCGCTAGCCAATCCTAGCCCGATGCGCGAGGATTGGTCAAACTCTGGCCGCTCTGATGCCGAGAGACGATCTGATTGGCAAAACTGTGGGGGGTATGCAGACGGAAACTTTAGCCCCAAGACTGAAATAGTTAGAAGAGAGCAAAGGCCAGACGAAAAAGACGGCTCGCCCGCGTACGATCGCTTATATCTTGAGCTGCAACGCTGCATGAAGCGACTGGGTTATCAGTACATCGGCAAATGCTATGACAACGAGATCTCTCGTTCACTCCCTGCTTGCGGCGCGCCTTGAGTTTTAGAACAGGTAAGCGTTTTGGAGGAAGCAAAATGAATCTGCGCTTAAGAGTGCTATCGCGCTTTGTAGTCATTGCGCCTTTATCGGCCTGCTGCCCGAATGGTTGCTTCGTGCTATCTGGCGCAGCATTCGAGGCACTAGCCCGCCCCAGCCCGATGCGCGAGGATTGGTTGAAACCTGGCCACTCAGATGCCGAGAGACGATCTGATTGGGAAGCCTGTGGAGGCGATGAAAATGGGAACTTTGTACCAGAGTACGAATTGCTAAAAAAAGAGCAAAGGCCAGACGAGAAAGACGGCACGCTCGCACAGCGACGCTTATATCGAGAACTACAACGTTGCATGAAGCGACTGGGTTATCAGTACATCGGGAAATGTCATGACAACGAAATCTCTCGTTCACTCCCTGCTTGCGGCGCGCCTTGAGTTTTAGAAAAGATAAGCACATTAGTAAAGGCTGGTTTGAGGTCAACGCATCGACAAGCCAAGGACGCGGCATGGCTGACGGCCAAGACCAGCGCTGGACCAACGCCGAGATAGGTGGTGGCCAGAGCTTAGCCTTGAAATCATATGCGGACACCACGATTAAAGGCGGCTGTGTGTCCGCACCTCAAGTGACGGTTGCTGCCGGTAGCAAGCACCTCGCAGCCGAAGCTGAGCTCCACGTGAATTGATGATGGCTCTCGCGGAAGTCGGTACTGCTGATGCGGCTATTGTCATTTCAAACGGCCTTACGGACTCTCTCAAACAACCCCTTACTCGGCTGACCGGCCGCGCCTACGTACGTAGCGATGCATTGATCGATGCGCTGCCGATTGTGGGTGATCAACTAAATTTGTCGGGCGACCGCAGCAGGCCACTAGCAAGGTAATCACAGCAGATTCGAGAAGCAGGCGACGTTGTAGTCAGCGTTGTGTCGCGTTACATGGGGCGTTGAAAGCACCGGGGAAAGCCGTTGAAAAAGTCAAGGCGCTGTCGGATGAAACTTCGCTTCTACAATCTCAAAAACACTGTAGTCCAACTCTCAAAAATTGGATTACGTCGTCAATTTGTTTTTTCTGCCACGGAGAGATCGAACTCATCTTCCATTGAAGAACGAATGAAAATATTCTTTGCGCCAACAAGACGTACGAACGGTGACGTTGGGGTTGTCATGTTAAAGGAAGCTAGTATGTACGGCATGTTGAACATCGTCGAGCTTCCATCGCTGATGGTTGAAGCGGTCAGTTGAGTGAACTATCGCAAGCGATCCCTCAAGAAACCTACCGATGATTGTTTTTGAAAGCGCGACGAAATGATAGGCGAAGAAATTGCAAATTTAAGTCTAAGGGTGGTACGTGAAATGCGTTTGCGGGATGGCGAACGAATAGTGCTAGCGGGTCCCATTGACTACAAATGGCGCCACATCAGCTCGATAAACCATAATGTTTTCCGACTTGATCTGTCGGGTAACATCATCTGGCAAGTGCGAAGAAAAGAAATTGTGTTTGCAGACTGGGGAAAGCCTGACAAAACCCCAGTGATTATCGATCCCGCTTTTGCAACCGACGACTGCGATCCGTTTGCCAACATGGGGACTCATTTTTTCGTTCGACGCCCCTCCGACGATCATCAACCATATCTTCCAAAGTTCAACTACGAGTATTTTGAGGACTATGCGCCTGGGCGCCTGCTTGGAATAAGTACGTATGAATTGGAGTATGACTTGGACCCAGAAACAGGAATAGCGGCTTGCACTGGCGTTCCTGTTAACTAAAGAAATAAGGAAACGCGGTGCGCAGCATGCGCCAAATGCGGCGGTCCGCTTTGAAAATCTTCGCTCAGTCTGATTCAACATAAGTCAGAACTTTTTATTCGAAAACAGCTCCTGGAAAGGGGACCATTCCACACACAATTTAAAGAGACCTGTACTGATATTGATGCTCGTTGGTAGCTAGTCTGGTTTGCAGCCGCATGGTAGACCTACGACCCTAGACGCCGGAACGAACGTAGTGACATTTCCTCCCCGCTTGGATTGCATAAGTGAATCCGTAAAATGGAAATTCGAATCCGACCAGTTAGCTGCAGCGATAAATTCGCTCTTGAACTGGATGAATTTTGGCCAAGGGGTGGGTATGTCAAATTTTTGAAAAATTTTTGTAACCACATTGGCGCTGGTTTTTTAGACTGGCAGCAGCGCTTAGAGTCTGGCGTTGGTCATATCCGTTTTGAGAACGAAGAACTAATCGTCTATTGGTCTGACTTTCCTGACACCTTTTCTTTTGACTGTAGCAGCCAAGTTCAGGCGGAGCGATTAAGGCATCTTATCGATGAATATCTAGCCGGGTATGCCTGCCACGGATAGGGTCGATTAAGCCGCATGCCGATCCGTCTGTTCGGGTGCCGCCTGAAGTTGCGCCAATAGCCCGGCCTCTTTTTCTTTAGCGTTACGCAGGTGCCGCTCCTTGACGTGGCCATAGCCGCGTATCTCTTCTGGTATACGCGCAATCTCTGTCACCAACGGCAAGTTTCTAGCATCCAGCGAAGCGCATAGCGAAGCAATAGTGGCGCAGTACTGCTCGATCAGCGCGCGCTCGGTCTTACGTTCTTCGGTATGGCCGAAGGGATCCAAAAAACTGCCGCGCAAGAAGCGCAGCTTGGCAAGGATTGGGAACACCCTACCGACCCAACTACCGTAGGGCTGCTTGATCAGATGGCCCTTGTCATCGCGCTTGGAGAGGAGCGGCGGTGCAAGGTGGTACTTGATCTCGTAATCGCCTTCAAACATCCCCGCAATGCGGGCTTTGAATGCTGGGTCGCTGTGCAGTCGCGCGACTTCGTACTCATCCTTGTACGCCATCAGCTTAAAGAGATAGCGCGCTACTGCCTCGGTTAATTGCAAGCTCTCACCTTCACCGACCACACGGCGCTCATCCGCGCGAATGCGCTCAACGAAGCTACGATAGCGCTGTGCATAGCCCGCGTTCTGGTACTGGGTGAGGAACTCTGTACGATACGTGATCAGTTCATCCAGCGACTGCTTGCGCTTGAACGCAATCACTTGTGCAGGAGACTGCGCGTTCAGACTCTGCTCAAGCGCTGTAAGATCATGCGCAGCGAGTCGACCCCATGCAAATGATTGCTGGTTAAAGTCAACCGACACACCATTCAGCTTGATTGCCAGCATCAGTGCTGACTCAGGCAACGGCACCCAGCCTCGCTGCCAGGCATAGCCGAGCATGAACATATTGGTAGCGATGGAGTCACCCATCAGCGCCGTTGCAATTCTTCCTGCTTGCACCGCGTCGACATGGTCATTGCCACAGGCAGTGCGAATCGCCTCGACCGATGCCGCATCCGGATAAACCCAATCTGGGTTTTTTACAAAGGCTGCCGTCGGCGCCAACGTGGCATTCACGACCGCATAGGTGCGACCCTGATTCATGCGCGAGATGGCGTCTTTGCTGGCAGCCACCAGCACATCGCAACCAATCAATAAATCAGCAGCACCGGTGCCGACCCGGGTAGAAAAAATATGCTCGGCCGATTCGGCGAGTCGCACATGCGACATCACCGGGCCACCTTTTTGTGCAAGCCCGCTCATATCTAGGACGGTGCACGCCTTGCCAGCGACATGCGCGGCCATGGCGAGAATCTGCCCGACGGTGACCACACCGGTACCACCGATACCGGTTACCAGGACGCCGAACGGCTGCGCGAGTGATCCCAGCGTTGGTAGTGGGAGAGCTTTCGAACGCTCCAGCGCCGAAGGC
>JAIXQV010000050.1 GCA_027485535.1 Oxalobacteraceae bacterium
GATATGGCTGGGGTAATCACCGATTCACCCAGCAACATGCAGGCACCGAGTGCACCCAGCATCAGCATCATGCTGAATCGTCTCGGTTTGCCGCGTGCCGAGCGCAGTGCGAGCGCCATCAGCGACAGTACACCCCCCTCGCCATGATTATCTGCTCGCAGGACGAAGGTGACATATTTGAGAGTCACCACCAAAGTGAGTGACCAGAAGATCAGCGAAACAATACCGTACACCGCAGCTGTCGAGTACGGTATCCCGTGCTCCGGCGCGAAACATTCCTTGAGCGCGTAGAGCGGGCTGGTACCGATATCACCAAATACGACACCGATGGCGGCGAGGGTAAGCACTGCGGTGGAGCTGTGGTGGTGAAGTGCATCCGGATTCACTTTGACCGATTGCATCAAAGGTGTTTCGGAGAACTCTGGGTTGCTGATCGTCATTGGGTCTTTCGTGACGCAGCGCTCACGTCATTGACGGGATGCCCTGCGCATTTCTGGTGGTGAGAAATTGCGCAGTGCCGATGGGATTAGCTTAATCGGAAAATAAATTAACTAAATAGCAATTATTTAGGCCGCGCGGCTGAGATTAAAAAAGAAGGCATTAGGAAAGCATAAGGATTCGGGTTTATCACCGAGCCTCCCGGGTGCCAGTAGGGTTAATCAGCGATTATTCAGTCGGCAAGTTCAGCTCGCAGAACCGGTAGCCCACCCCGGTTTCTGTCAGCAGCAGCTCGGGTGCGGCGGGGTCGACTTCAAGCTTGGCGCGTAGTTGTGTCATATAGAGTCGCAAGTAATGCACATGTTCGACATATTCTGCGCCCCACACATCGTTGAGTAGCTGTCGGTGGGTGACGACTTGTCCTGCTTGCGATAACAGCCGGGCGAGCAGATTGAATTCTGTCGGTGTCAGATGAACACGTTCGCCGAGTCGTTTCACCTGCCGTTTTGGGAGGTTGATCTCGAGTTCACCCATACGTATCTCGTCGATCGATGCATGTTGGTCGGGTGAGTGACGCCGCAACGCAACCCGAATACGTGCTTTCAGCTCCCCGATACTAAATGGCTTGACCAGATAATCATCGGCGCCGGCGTCGAGAAGATTAATCTTACTGACATCATCTTCGCGGGCAGAGATCACCAGCACCGGAAGTTTTGATTGTGATCGAACTAAACGAATCAGCGAACTACCATCACCATCTGGCAGGCCTAAATCGATAATGACAATCGATAAGTTACTAGGACTGCGCGGCGTACTCAGGTGATACGCCCAGGCCGCTTTAGCCCCAGCGAGGGTGCTGTGGCTGTCAACCGAAAAACCTTCAAGTTCCAGCGACTGTTTGAGCACCTCGCGCAAAGTGAGGTCATCTTCGACCAACAAGATACGGGTCTTCATTCGGTCAACTCGCGCGGTTGCTCTGGTTGCTCTGACAGTGGAAGCGTCAGGTTGACCGTGGTGCCGCCACCCGGCGTATCGGTAATCTGCAGATGACCGCCATGCACCTCTGCGATGGCGCGGCAGACCGCAAGCCCGATACCGATGCCGCGCCGCGTTTGACCATCGGCGGGTACGTCACTCGCCTCGACCCGTTGGAAGATATCGAATACGCGTTCTTTCCAGGCATCGCTGATGCCGCAGCCCTGATCTTGCACGCTGAGTTGTAGTGCCGCGCCATCGTGATGTGCCTGAATGATGAGCGGCTTATCGTCATCACTATGTCGGAGTGAATTTTCAATCAGGTTATCGAGTAGCTGATTCATAAGCACCGCATCGCATCTCAGCAGCGGTAAATCTTCTGCCAAGCGAATCTCGATGCGCCGCCGTGGGTGATTGCGACGCGTGCGGGCACCGACAGTACCGACGATTTCCTCGACTGATTCCCAGTTCATGGGGAAATCGACTGTATTGCTATCCAAGCGTGCCAGCTGCAGCGTGTTGTTGGTCATGCGATGCAGTTGCTGCACCTCGTCGAGGATCACTGCGGCTAGCTGACCTATGCGTTCGGTGGGCATGCGTCCAACCTGATCGGCGATCGCTGAAGCCGAACTCATGACGGTAGTCAGCGGCGTACGGTAGTCGTGTGAAATGGAAGTGAGCAGGGTATTGCGGAGCTGCTGGCTTTGAACGTGCTCCTCGGCCAATCGCGCCTGCATCTGGTGTACTGACGCGCGGTCGGCTGCTTGTCGTTTCACCTCCATCAGGTAACTGATGACGGTGCTCACCGCGAGCGTCGTTACCAGCAATAGTGCGTCCTCAGATAAATCAACGGTGAGGGTAAAGCGCGGCAGCACAAACATCCAATTAAACAGCCCAACCGCGATTGAGCTGATCAGAATCGACGCTAGTGGCCGCAGCCAAAGCGATGCCACGGCATTGGCTAGTACCAGCACTAGGGCAAGATTGCCCAGGCTGATGTTGTTCTGTGCAATCAGCATCACACCCCAGGCCAGTATCCAAACTAGGGCGGGTGCGAGATAGGCAAACGGTTTGGTGGCCGGTGAGGTCGGTTGGCTACGCATCGGGCCTGATTTCAGCACGACACCGCCGCGCAAGCAATTCCATTCGACATAATTTCAAAATACAAACATAGTAGTTTGCTAATGAGTTGATGCCACCATCCCTCGCATGGGAGGGCGATGCTTACTGACCATGTCAAAGGAACTTGACGTGGCAATGAATTTTTGTCAGTATTGCCTTACAACAACAAGTGTATCGAAAAGCTTACGCTTTTGGGTACGCAATCAGGCTTTCCGAAGTTTGAGGAGCGGCTCCCGCGTGCGGGTCCAGCACGTTTTGTTAGTTAACTGGGAGGTGCTTACATGTCCGACAGAGACAAAGTTTGGCCGACGGGGTTGACCGAGGCAGAGTCCGAGGAGATCCACCGTCATTTAATTCAGGGTACGCAGATTTTCGGGATGATTGCAGCATTCGCCCATCTTCTCGCGTAC
>JAIXQV010000054.1 GCA_027485535.1 Oxalobacteraceae bacterium
AATCGCTGGACGGCCATACCGCATTTTTGTTCGAGAAGATTAACTTCCTGATGGACGCCACAGTCGGCTTCATTAACATCAACCAGAACAAGATCATCAAGATCTTCTCGGTGGCGTCGGTTGTGTTCTTGCCACCGACCCTGATCGCGAGCATCTACGGTATGAACTTCCGTATCCTGCCAGAGCTGAACTGGAGCTTCGGCTATCCGTTTGCGATGCTGCTGATGGTTGCTAGTGCAATTACGCCGTTTTGGTATTTCAGGAAGCGTGGCTGGTTGAAATAAAAAAAGGCGTGCACTGCACGCCTTTTTTATTCGTGCGGTGCTGACTTAAGCAGTAAGCTTCGCAAACGACACACGCGCCGCTGCAAGCGTTTCATCGATCACCGCATCGCTATGCATCGCTGACACAAAGCCAGCCTCAAACGCAGACGGCGCCAAGTACACACCGGCGTCGAGCATGGCGTGGAAGAACTGGTTGAAGCGCTCCTTGTTGCCGGCCATGATCTGCGCATAGTTTTCCGGTACATGCTCACTAAAGTAAATACCGAACATGCCGCCCACCGCGTCTGAACTAAAGGCAACGCCAGCGTCTTTCGCCGCCGCTGCCAGACCATCCATCAGTTTGCGCGTTTGCCCGCCAAGTTTGTCATAGAAGCCAGGCTGCTGAATGATTTTCAGTGTACTCATACCAGCGGCCACCGCGACCGGGTTGCCCGACAAGGTACCAGCTTGATACACCGGACCGAGTGGTGCCAGATGCTTCATCATATCTGCGCGACCACCAAACGCTGCGACTGGCAGGCCACCACCAATTACTTTGCCCAGCACAGTCATGTCCGGTTGTACGCCATACAGCGACTGCGCGCCACCCAAGGCCACGCGGAAGCCCGACATTACTTCATCAAACATCAGTACCGCGCCATGCTGCGTACACAGACGACGCATGGTTTGCAAGAATTCGCTGGTTGAGCGCAGCAGGTTCATATTGCCGGCGACTGGTTCGACGATCACTGCTGCGATACGATCGCCCATGTTGCTGAACGCATCTTCGAGTTGGGCGCAATCGTTGTAGTCGAGCACCATGGTGTGCTTGGCGAAATCAGCAGGCACACCCGCCGAGGTAGGATTACCGAAGGTGAGTAATCCGCTACCGGCTTTCACGAGCATTGAGTCCGCATGGCCGTGGTAGCAGCCCTCAAACTTGATCACCATATCGCGTCCGGTAACACCGCGGGCGAGCCGCAGTGCACTCATCGCTGCCTCAGTACCCGACGACACCAAGCGCACCATTTCAATTGACGGAACCAGCTTGCAGATTTCTTCTGCCATCAGGATTTCGCCCTCAGTAGGCGCGCCGAACGAGAGACCATTGGCCGCCGCGGCTTGTACCGCTTTGATCACCTCAGGGTGAGCATGGCCGACAATCGCGGGGCCCCATGAGCCGATGTAGTCGATATAACGTTTGCCATCAGCATCCCAGAAATACGGACCTTCGGCGCGGGTGATAAAGCGTGGCGTACCACCTACCGAACGGAATGCGCGCACCGGTGAATTAACGCCACCCGGCGTGGAGCGCTGTGCGCGTGCGAACAAGCTATCGTTTTGAGACACGGTCACCTCTCTCTGGATCAATATCGTCGAACTTTGAATTATTTTTCTGCCACGTCTGGCTCAGGCTCACGCGACCAAAAGTAGCGGTCAGGCAAGCGCTTTCCCATGCCGAGTCGTAGCGCGTTGCCAAGCGCAGCGTGCGTGAATTCTTCTGCTTCTAGTACCGCCTCCGGGACTGCGACACCATTCGCCAGCATAGCGCTGATGGCAGCGGAGATCGTACTGCCCGCACCAACGAAGGTACCCGGCAGTCGTTGTCGGCGGTCGCTACGGACTAAACCTTCGCTACCGAACAACAGATTCTGCACCTGCTGCGCCTCTCCGGGTACGCCCGTGACGAGCACGAATTCACAACCGAATTCGATCAGCTGCATAGCGTCAATTTCCAGCGTGTCATCGTCACTTGGTTCGCGCCAAGTCTCTGCCATCCGTGCCAGCTCGTCGGCACACAGCTGCACCAGTGTCGCTTGGGGAACCAAGAGCTGGCGGATCGCGAGCAAGATATCCTCGTCGTCACGTTGCTGCGGGAGCAGGGCGGAGAAAGGATCCAGCACCATCGGTGCTTGTGGATAGTCGGAGATGATTTCTGCGACTGCGGCGATGGTTTCTATGCTGTCGAGGTGGCCAAGCTTGAAGGCGGCGACCGGAATATCCTCGAGCAAGGAGCGAGCCTGATCGGCGACCCAGTCGGTATCGATCGGCTGAACATCTTCGACCACGGTGGTGTCACCGACCAGCAGTGCGGTAATCACGCAGACCGTGTGACAACCCAGCGCGCCACAGGTCGCGACATCAGCCTGAATACCGATCGCACCGACGGGATCGGCGACGCCGAAGCTCAATACCACCGGTGACGATTGGATTTGCACGAGGAAAGCATTAACATAGTCGGCTGAGCATTTTACTTTAAGGGCCGTACCGTGAGTGATAACAAGAATCCCGAGCAAGAATACAAGACATGGATGTGCCTCATCTGCGGCTGGGTCTACGATGAAGCCGCTGGTTTGCCCGACGAGGGTATTGCGCCCGGTACCCGCTGGGACGATGTGCCGATGAATTGGACCTGTCCGGAGTGCGGCGCTCGCAAGGAAGACTTCGAGATGGTTGCGATTTAGCGGTACGGACTTCGAGCTGGCCGTAATGTGTACAGGGCGATTCATCGCCCTGTAGTTTTTCGTAGATCGCCCAAAGAATTGCTAATCGCGCAGTTCATGCGCCGAACTGTCGCCAAAATGACGACAATCGATAAAGTTTGATTTTTCCTTGTTTGAAGGTGTTGCTCTTTTTGATACAGTCCGCGCCGTTGCTTGCAGATCTGGAGCGGTTGCGCGATGGGGGCTTCACTGGATGGACCGCAGATACTGGTCATCGATGACAGCAGTACGATACGTCGATCTGCTGAAATTTTTCTGACCCAGGCCGGCTACCCGGTCATTCTCTCCGAAGATGGGTTTGAGGCGCTCGGCATTATTGTCGAACGCCAACCCGCGCTGATTTTCTGCGACATCCTCATGCCCAGGCTGGATGGCTTCCAGACCTGCGCGCTGGTCCGCCACAGCCAAAGCTGTTCGCATATTCCGGTGGTGATGCTGTCATCGCGCGATGGCTTGTTTGATCGCGCGCGCGGCTTGCTTGTTGGTGCCTCCGATTACCTGACCAAACCATTCACCAAAGACAGCTTGTTACAGGCAGTACGTAAGTACGCATTGCCAACGCCTGCGGCTGCCTGAAGTTTGCCCTTCCACACTCGCCCTCAACACTATGCCGATCAATCATATTCTTGTTGTTGATGATTCACCGACCGAGCGCCATTTCATTACCGATTTACTGAGCCGTCATGGCTACAGCGTCAGTACTGCTGATAATGCCGAAATGGCGATGATAAAAATCAAGGCCCAACCACCGCAATTAATCCTGATGGATGTGGTGATGCCCGGTTTGAATGGTTTTCATGCCACGCGTGAGATCGCGCGCGACCCGGCCACCCGCAACATACCCATCATTATTTGTAGCAGTAAGCAGCTGGAGACCGACCGTATCTGGGGCTTACGCCAAGGCGCACGCGAGTATCTGGTCAAGCCGCTCGATCCCGAAACGCTGCTGCAAAAGATTGCCGCGTTATCGCGCGCATCTGCCTAGTGCGCGTGGAAACATCGACGGTTCATCGGCTCGGGTCGCTGCAAAGTTTCCAGCAGCAGCTGGCCCAGCGCCTGCAGCATGCGCAGCAGTCGGAAGGAAGTGCGAAGTCCTATCTGGCTTGCGCGACCGGTCGACAGCGGTGGCTATTCGATTTGGCGCATACGGAAGAAATACTGAGCGGCGAGCAGCCGACTCTGGTTCCCTTCACGCGTCACTGGTACCTCGGGTTGGTCAGTCATCGCGGCCAGCTGATTGGCGTGATTGATCTTGAAGGATTCGCCGGTGTCGATCCAAAGCCCTGGCAGCAAAGCGATCGTTTGCTCATTCTCTCAAGTGCACTACCAGTACGTTGCGCTATTCGAGTGACTCAAATGATTGGCGTGATTGATCAGGCGCACCTCAATCCAGCATATTTCAATCCTAAAGTCTCCATCGCTGCGGCAACGAGATGGGCGCCGCACAGTTTTACGCATGCTGATGGCAGCCACTATCTCAGTGTCGATCTCATGACGCTGATAGCGCTGCCATCTTTCCTCGATATTGCGCAGTACCAAGCCTGATTCATTGATTTATCCGGAGCACTACATGGATCCTGACAAACGGCTCGACCTGGCCGCCTTTCCCGAACCATCCCGA
>JAIXQV010000259.1 GCA_027485535.1 Oxalobacteraceae bacterium
AGAATGCCAACGACTTTGTCGCGGTCGCCATCAATTGCAGGGAAGCGAGAGTGCGCTGTCTCCAGCACCATCGGAATCCATTCGTCGATCGGCTTGGCAAGATCGACCACGTCCATTTGCGAACGCGGGATCATGATGTCGCGCGCGGCAAGATCGGAGACTTGAAACACGCCCTCAATCATCGACAGCGCATCGGCGTCGATCACATTGCGGGTATGCGCCTCATGCAACAAGGCGAGTAACTCGGCGCGGTTCTCGGGTTCGGGAGCAATGAGCGCCGTGAGACGCTCAAGCAGTGATCGTTGTTGTTTCTGCTCGGCGGGACGACCGCCGGGGGGATAGTCTTGCATCGGGCGCAAAACCGTAGTTCAGGGAGAGACAGGATACCGCAAAACACGGCTGTCATTGTGAAATCGACAGCGTGACACGCCAGGTAGATTGCTGAAATGGAATCAGTTTTTAGGCTTTCCGCATTCCCAATCCGACAAGAATCTCGTCTTCCAGCGCTTCCATCTCGGCGGCCTCGTCATCTGCTTCATGGTCATAGCCCTGAGCGTGTAGCACGCCGTGGACGATCAGATGCGCCGCATGCTGCACGACCGAAATCGCTTGCTCTTGCGCCTCACGCAGCAAGACGTCGACACATAAAACAATATCGGCACGCACGATATCGTTATCGATAGCTGGCTCAGCATTGTCGTAAGCAAAGGTGAGCACGTTAGTCGCATAGTCTTTGCCGCGGTATTCGCGGTTCAGTGTCCGACCCTCGCTGTCATCAACAAAGCGGATCACCAACTCAGCCGGCGCGAACTGCGCCGCCTTTACCCAACGTCGGATTTCAGGGCGGGGTAAGGAATCGATCAGGCGCGGGTCGGCATATTGCACGGCCAGCGTCAGCTTATTTGTGGCCATCGCGGGGATTATTCAGCTGCGCAGCGTCATAGGCATCGACGATGCGTGCCACCAGCGGATGGCGCACGACATCGGCGCTGGTGAAGCGCGTGAACGCGATACCGCGCACTGACTCCAGTACAGTCAGGGCATCGACCAGTCCGCTTTTCTGACCGCGCTGTAAATCAATTTGGGTGACGTCACCTGTTACAACGGCTTTGCTACCGAAGCCGATCCGGGTCAGAAACATTTTCATCTGCTCCGGCGTCGTGTTTTGTGCTTCATCCAGAATAATGAAGGCATGATTCAAAGTGCGTCCACGCATATAGGCCAGTGGTGCGATCTCAATGGCTTGTTTCTCGAACATTTTTTGGGTGCGATCGAAACCCAACAGATCGTACAGGGCGTCATACAGCGGCCGAAGATAGGGGTCGACTTTTTGTGCCAGATCCCCCGGTAAGAAGCCAAGGCGCTCGCCAGCCTCAACCGCTGGGCGCGTGAGCACGATTCTTCGTACCGCATCGCGCTCAAGTGCATCAACAGCACAGGCAACCGCAAGATAGGTTTTTCCAGTGCCAGCGGGGCCAACACCAAAGG
This sequence comes from Oxalobacteraceae bacterium, assembly GCA_027485535.1. Lineage (GTDB taxonomy): Bacteria > Pseudomonadota > Gammaproteobacteria > Burkholderiales > Burkholderiaceae_D > Pernthalerella. The sequence continues at coordinate 1,489 of JAIXQV010000259.1, forward strand.
TAATATCGTTACCTACGATATGTTTCAAATATTGCCGTTGATGCGGCGTACGTCCGCGCAAATCGGTGCGCCGAGTCTTCAATACGGGGTTATCGACTGCATCGTCTGATTCAACCTCAGCGCCACTATCGGCGTGCTGGTCGGTCTTCGATGAATTACCGACGCCCGCTCGCGCTTCCGCCAGCGCCAGTTGCACATCATTCACCGAGATCGGTCGTTGCGCCTCGGTATAGAAACGCTCGAGCAGCGCGACAGCACGTTCCGCATTCTCGCCATCGGCGATGAATTTTTCGCCACGCCGAAATAAGGTGACATCCAGCGCTGCAGCGATTTGCCGTAAATTTTCATCGACAGGCCCGCACAGATTAGCAAGCCGAGTGTTATCGACTGGGTCGGGTGTAAAAAACCGCGTTGTCGTGTTCAAGTCAGGTATCTCATTGCTGAATAAGGATGTCGCCACGCAGCGAGTAGGGGTGGCTGGCAGTGATATGAATATCAACAAACTGACCGATTAGTCGTGCTGCATTGGGCCCGCCCACAAAATTCACTACCCGGTTGTCTTCAGCCCGACCTTGTAGTTCGGAGGCATCCCGCTTGGAGGGGCCCTCAACGAGTACACGTTGAACACTGCCCACCATCGCTTCTGAGTAGCGTCGGGTGTTGTCCGCGATACGTTTCTGGAGAATTTGCAGCCGCGAAAGTTTCACCTCGTGCGGCGTGTCATCCTGAAGATTCGCTGCTGGTGTTCCGGGGCGCGCACTGAAAATAAATGAGTAACTATTGTCGTAACCAATGTCGTCAACCAATTTCATGAGCGCATCAAAGTCGCGCTCATCTTCACCGGGGAAGCCAACGATGAAATCCGAGGCAATTGAGATGTCCGGCCGTACCTCGCGCAAGCGGCGGATAATGGACTTGTACTCAAGTACGGTGTAACCACGCTTCATCGCCGCCAGAATTTTGTCCGAGCCATGTTGAGCCGGTAGGTAAAGATGATTCACCAGTTTGGGCACTTTGGCGTAGGTGTCGATCAGTCGCTGGGTAAATTCTTTGGGGTGGCTGGTGACATAGCGAATTCGCTCAATGCTATCGAATTCAGCGATGTACTCAATCAGCAGCGAGAAATCAGCTACCTCACCGTCGCTCATCACACCTCGGTAGGCGTTCACATTTTGCCCGAGCAGCGTGATCTCGCGCACGCCTTGTGAGGCAAGGTTGGCGACCTCGGTCAAGACATCGTCAAACCGACGCGAGACTTCTTCGCCACGGGTGTAGGGCACCACGCAGTAGCTACAGTATTTGCTGCAGCCCTCCATGATGGATACATAAGCACTCGCGCCCTCGACCTTGGCGGGTGGCAGGTGGTCAAATTTTTCAATCTCGGGAAAGCTGATATCGACCTGCGCCTTGCCAGTATCGTGCCGTTGCTTTAGCAGGTCAGGCAAGCGATGCAAGGTTTGCGGACCGAACACGACGTCAACATAAGGCGCACGTTGAACAATAGCCGCGCCTTCTTGTGACGCGACGCATCCGCCCACGCCAATCATGAGATTCGGATTTTTTTTCTTCAGTTCGCGAACGCGACCAAGATCTGAAAACACCTTCTCTTGCGCCTTCTCGCGCACTGAGCAAGTATTGAACAGGATGATGTCAGCATCATCCGGGGTGTCAGTGCGCACGATCGTCTCGTTGACGCCGAGCACGTCCGCCATTTTGTCAGAGTCATACTCATTCATCTGACAGCCAAAGGTTTTAATAAATAGCTTCTTTTGCATTACGGTTTGACGTTACTTTCTTGGATCTGGCGGGCTGGTGCGCGCAGGTGGCGGCGCAGCTGGTGGTGGGGCGCAGTATTGCCAAAAATTATAGCAGGCGCAGGGGTGCGCCGCAGGTTGATAGTGACTCAGCGCTGATCAAAGGACAAACGGGTGAACTTGCCGCGCTACGCTGATAAGCTATCTCAATTAGTTTTTAACTGTTTTTGACTGAAGGAGACACCAAGATGCTGACCATGCCGACCCGCGCGAATCCCGATGGCTGTAATGCTCCCAAGATAAACAGATCGCTGAGCGCATTACTCGGCAGCGTTGCGCTCTGCGCAGTACTTAGCGCCGGGCTTGCACAGGCTGAGGCGGTTCCGGCAGGATTGACGCCGGCCGAGGTCGAGTCGGCCCGCGGCATCGCCAGCACACTTCTGAATCAATTGGGTCAGGCGCTGAAGACCTCGATCGCCAACGATGGCCCGGTAGCAGCTGTCGGTGTCTGCAAGGACGTTGCGCCGAGCATTGCCACTAATTTGTCATCCCAGAATGGTGTTCAGGTAAAGCGGGTTGGTACGCGCGTGCGTAATCCGAATACAGGTGTGCCAAATAGCTGGCAAAAAGAAGCGCTGAGCGAGTTTGATTCGCGCCTGGCTCAGGGCGAAAAGCCTGCCGATCTCGAATACTGGCGGGTGGTTGATGGTGCGCAGGGTAAGCGCGAGCTACGTTTTGCAAAGGCGATCGTGACGCAGCAGTTGTGCGTGACCTGTCACGGCAAGGCAGAGGATATTCCCGCACCGCTGCTTGAAAAAATTCGTGCCGAGTATCCGCAAGACGAAGCGATCGGATACCGAGTTGGTCAGCTACGCGGTGCAGTAGTCTTAACCCGATCGCTGGGATCAGACCGATGAATTAATCACTGGAGATTCTCTGCAAATTGGTTCGATTATAAAAATTAAGATTCTTTTTAATATATTCGATTGCCAGAGTGCAACATTTAACGCGGGCAGCGAGGCAATAAAATAATATCGTTTATATCTGAAGTATTTTTATTATTGAATAATTCTGATATATTCCGGTCGCTTTGACCACCATTGAATTTTCTAAGAGGATTCTCATGCCACGACTCTCCGTTGACGCTCAGCTCGTACGTATTCAAAAGCAAAAGGCGGCGCTCGAAAAAAAAGAACAATTACTTAAAAGCAAGGCCGAGAACAAAGATTTAGTGAAAATTATTGCGCTCATTAAAAAAGCAGGTTTAACCGCAAGCGAAATTACTAAAGCGATGAAAGGCGGTCGAGGTCGCCGCAAGGGCAGTACCAGTAAATTAGCCGGTAAGAAAATTCCGCCAAAATATCGTAATCCTTCCGATAAAACACAAACTTGGACAGGTCGAGGCAAAATGCCGCTATGGGCTGCCGAGTTGAGTGAGTTAGGTAAGCTACAGAGAGCACTGATCAAGGGGTAATGATGCGAACCATCTGGGGCATTGCTGTTGTGTGTGGTCTGGTTCTACAAGCGCATGCAGAAAGCGTGCGCAGCAATCAGAAAGATTATGGTAGCCAGAGCACGACGGTGACCTCGAATGCACACGGCGCCCCAGCCAAGGTGGTGCCGCCACCCGCGCCGTCTTCCGTCAATCCGGTGGTCATCGTCTCGCCACCGGTCAACCCGCCGCCCGCATCTGGCGGGCGCCGGCCATGAATCGTTTCTTTGGATGGTGCAGGCGCTTGCAGTTTATCGCCGATTAAGTTCCGTCAGCGATGGAACAGACGATATTCGATGAATATGGTGGAATTCCTGTCATCACCGAAATCGTCGAGCGCTGAGTAATGCGGTGATTTACTACCTTTGCCAGTGAACTGGGATCTTCGTTGGTAATATAAAACCTCGCCGCAGGTGTTTCCGCGGAAGGCGGCTTTCTCTTTTGTTTCTGCCAACATAGCGGATCAGCGATCGGGAAAACAAAAAGCACCTGTATGGCGACAGGTGCTTTTTATTGGGTAAGACTGAAGATTCGGTTGGTGGTGATAGGTGGACTTGAACCACCGACCCCAGCATTATGAGTGCTGTGCTCTAACCAACTGAGCTATATCACCACGAAGCCCGACATTATCTTCGGGCGGCTAGTCACTGTCAA
>JAIXQV010000157.1 GCA_027485535.1 Oxalobacteraceae bacterium
AAAATCCATGAGACTTCCTTTCCTACTTTCTCTTTTGGTACTTGTGCAAAATCCTGCTGCAGCTGAGTGGATTAAGCTTTCTGAAACAAAGCGCGGTAAAAGTTTTTTTATTGAATCTAATGAGATAACCATTCAGGGCGACCAGAGAATTGTCATTGAGCTAATAGACAATAAACGACCCGACAGAGATGGTGATCGATCTGTTCGTATCGTGCGTGACTATGATTGCAAAGAGAAGCGTTACAGAGTGATCACGGCTGCGTACTATAAAACCCCGATGGCAGAGGGTGAGCCGTCGATGTCAGTAGAGGGCACGATGGGTTGGACCGAGATTGATCCGAACACGCCGGCCCGTGCGATTTTGGATCATGTCTGCGCGATTAATTGAGGGGTAGTGCTGACCCCATCCGGCTGGCGTCATAAGGCCATCGCGCCAGGCGGTCCCTACAGCCTTAATAAGAGACCGAGAAGCGTCGTTTGGTGCAGGGCAGTGCTACTTGTCGCCTTGCCTGACGCACTCGAGCGTCTTATGCCAAAACTTCAGGCCTGAGCCGCCATACTCTTCTGGCAGCATCAGCATACTCAGGTGCACCGCCTCAAGTTCTTTCATGCGGTGGAAATTCATTAAGCCGCGACGGTCCATCTCTTTGTAGGCGACGCAGTTCGCGCCAATCTCGCCCAGGCTTGGGTCTTGAGCATGGGCGCATTCATGGAAGTACACAAAGTCCCAAATCGCCGGGGCGCCTTTAGCATTTCTTTTGTGCGCCTCGGCGTCAATGATGATGGTCGGCCAACCGCTGGCATCAAGCCGCATGACCGCGACCGCTCGGCCGAGCTCAGGATTTCTATCTTCGGGCTTGCGGTAAGAATTCCATATTTCGGTTGCCACCCCTGTCTTGCCGCCATGAGAAAACTCGCACTGAACCTGGTCACCGTTTGACAGAGGGAATGCATACGCCGCGCGTTGTGAGGCGATCAACGCAGCTATCAATAGCAATGCCTTAAGAATAGTTTTCATTGCGCTCCTCTATTTGTCTTCGCAGTCACGATCTGGCGAGTTACTGGCGATATTCCAAATTCGCTAATCACCAGCCTTGTCTCAATCGGTCAGAGTTATTCGGCATTAAAAAAAAGAGCCTACCGTAATGGGTAGGCTCTTTCGTGGCGAGTAAACTGCTACTCGCTTATTTACCCAGCTTGAATACCATCACAGTACCGCCCTGAGGAACCATGGTGACCTGAGCGTCGAGTGCATCAATACCTGATTGCATACGTTGCGCATCGATACCCCAGCCTGCTTGCACCGCAATGTACTGCTCACCATCAATTTCAAACGACGATGGCACGGCGGTGACACCCGAAGGCATGTTGTACTGCCACAGAACCTTACCGGTTTTTGCGTCGAACGCTCTGAATTGCTTGTCGTTCGTGCCGCCGGTAAAGATCAGGTTACCACCTGTGGTGAGCAGCGGCGACCAGATTGGGCGATCAAACTTGTGTACCCAAGCCAGTTTACCGGTGTTCAAATCCCATGCCTGAAGCTCGCCGATCGTGGCTGGCTTTTTACCATCCTTGTAGCGCAAGCTGCCGAGCACGCCGTCGATCGGGTAGCCAATGTAGAGGTCGCCCTTTTTGTAGGTGATCTCATCTGCCTTTGGCAACTCGGAGCACAAGTTGTTGTTAGCAGGGATGTAGAACAGCTTGGTCTTCGGATTCCAAGCCTCTGGTGGCCAGTCTTTTCCGCCCCACAGCGATGGGCAGAAGTTCACTGCTTTACCCATGCCAGGTGTGCGCTCTGCGCTGTAGCTGGGGCGGCCAGTCTTGCTGTCAATGCTGGTAAAGACGTCGTTATGAACGTACGGAATCGCATTCACAAAGTCGATCTTGCCGCTTGACTGGCGATCGAGCATCCACAAGTAACCATTACGTCCAGCGTGGATAGCGCCGTTGACTTTGCGTCCTTTGACTTCGGTGTTCACCAACACTGGTGCGCTGACCTCATCCCAGTCCCATGCGTCATTGTGGTGATACTGGTGGTGACCTTTGATATCACCGTTATCCACATTCAGTGCAACCACCGAGGTGCTGTACAGGTTGTCACCCTTACGGCCTTCGGTTGGCCAAGGTGCAGGGTTACCGGTGCCCCAGTAAGCGATATTGTTTTTCGCGTCGTAGGTACCAGTGATCCAAACACTCGCGCCGCCTTGCTTATGTGTATCGCCAGGCCATGTGTCACCACCCGGTGTGCCAGGCGCAGCAGTCATGAAGGTGCGCCATGCTTCTTTACCGGTATCTGCATCGAAGGCTGCTACGAAACCACGTACGCCAGTTTCACCGCCGGAAGAGCCGACGAGGATTTTGCCTTTTGCAGCCAGCGGGGCCAGAGTGATGTAGGAGAGTGCTTTGACATCACCAACTTCTTTATCCCATACCACTTTACCTGTGACGGCATCCAGCGCGATCAGGTGCGAGTCAACCGTTGCAACATAGACCTTGTTGCCGTACAGCGCGACACCACGGTTGGTGTTGTGCAGCATGAGCAAATCAGCAGGGATTTCTTTTTTATAGCGCCAGATTTCCTGACCTGTCTTTGCATTGAATGCGATGACCTGTGCATTCGGAGTCGTCACATACATGTAACCATTGTTGACGATCGGCGGGGCTTGGTGGCCCTCGGTCACGCCAGTGGCTGAAGACCATGCCAAAGTGAGTTTCTTGACGTTGCTGGTGTTGATTTTGTCGAGCGGGCTGTAGCCCCAACCGCTGTAGTTACCGCGGTACATCAGCCAGTTCTTTGCTTCTGGGTTCTCAAGTCGTGCGTCAGTCACTGGGGCATACGGACCCAAGTTACTTCCTGCTTGGGCTACGACGGCAGTCGCGCCCAAGATGGCTAGCGCCAGCGTTTTTAGTTTGAAACTCATTTTTGTGCCTCCTCAGTTATATGGGCTCTAGGGGGTAAAACCAAAACTACTCTCCGGCTTTGGGCGGGAGGGGTGCTGCAATCGAGAGAAACTCTCCGTTTAGGGCTAACGGAATAGCTCTCAGCGCACTTGACGCGGGACCGGCGACAACTTTGGCCCCATCGAAAAGATCAAATTTGGAAGCGTGGCAATAACAGGCCAGCACGTTTTCTTTCGACATCCAGGTTTTGACGTCACAGCCTTGGTGCGTACAGATGCTGGAATAAGCCACCACACCTGCCACCGATCTCGCACGTGTCTCGGGTGTCATTTTTTCTTCGGGCAGTCGAATCACGACCATTTTGCTGAGGCGCGATTCTTTTTTCGGTGTGCCGGTTTCTGCATCAAACGGAAAAGCGAGGATGGGCTTCATCATTTGAATGTCATCCGGACGAAGCGGTTTGAAGTCCGCTTCCGCACCGGCATCCACCAGCAGTTGCGCCGCTGGCTGCGCATGCGCACTGCCTGCAGTGAGCGTCATCGGTGTGACCAAGCCGGTCGCCATAATGCTGATGACGCGACGCCGATCAGCATTGGGGCCACACACGGTGTCGGGTGAGGGTGCCGCTTCAGTCTTGTCAAAAATCCGCTGTTTCATAGTGGTTTTACTTGTTAGCGATTAGTTAACCTGGGGGTTTTACTTGCTGTGCCGAGGGTCTCCACCTCGGCCTCCCACCTATCTCGGCATAGTATTCGGAACTCTGAATTCAAGTCAATGGCGCAAGTCGGAGTGTTGCTCAAATCTTTTTCCCTCTAAGCTAAAACGGCGTAAAAATATTCAACTGAGTCGAAAGAACCCAACGACTCTGGGGTCATTTATTTCCTGTCCGCCGCCAAAGCGCCATCGCTCGGCGATGACAATTTCAGTTTGGATAAATGAACATTCCTAAGCTGTTTGCAGATCAACATTGTCATTCGCGTATAAATCTCTTAACGCCCGATGCAGAATCTTGCCCGTGGCTGTGCGCGGCATTTCTTCATCCGAAATAAACGTCACTTTGCTGGGGCATTTGAACCCGGCCAGACGCTCTCGGCACCAGCCGCGCAGGTCAGCTTCTGACAGATTCTCGTTTTCATGCAGCACGACGATAGCGCTCACGCTTTCACCCCATTTATCGTGCGGTACACCGATCACTGCGACATCTTTGACCGCCGGGTGCGCTCCAATAACACCCTCGACTTCGGAGGGGTAGACGTTTTCGCCGCCACTGATAATCATGTTGCTCTTGCGATCAACCAACCAGATATAGCCATCTTCGTCTCTTCGCGCCAGATCGCCCACAGAGCACCATGGTCCTTCAAAGGCGAGCGACGTTTTTTCGTCGTTTTTCCAGTAGCCCTCAAACACATAAGGCGTCAGCGAAAACAATTCGCCAACCTCGCCATCTTTGACGTCCTGACGGTTTTCATCCAGCAGGCGAATGCGTCCGCTTCCGGCCCATTCGCGTCCGACCGAGCCGAGTTTTGTTAGTTGCTCGTCTGGGGGCAATAAAGTGACCCAGCCAGCTTCGGTCGAGCCGTACAGTTCATACAGTTGACCGTTCTTGAAAAAATCAAGTATCGCTAA
>JAIXQV010000105.1 GCA_027485535.1 Oxalobacteraceae bacterium
GCTTGCACATGACAGCCAACGCAAGAGTTGGCCAGGAAGGTCGGACCGAGACCCCACTCACCACCGAGCAGTGGAAACACCACCCAGGGCGCTTTGAATTGTTTTTCGCCGGCGCGAAACTTCCGTAACTCGCCATGCGAAAGACCGGGTACTGGTTGCAGGTAGGCTTCGTTCGGGGGAATCGGTTTAGGGGCCGAGCGCGTCACCTGTGATTGAGATACTACCGGCAGTAATAGCGCAGTTAGGGCACAGAATGTCGCGATGAAAAGCGCGATCACCGCAGAACGTTGGCGTGATACCTGTTTACTTGAAACTGGATAATGATTAACAGGATTATTCATGGCTCGAAGATGGATTATCTTGACGATTATGGTTTGGTACCTGACTTGTTTTTATTTTTCCTCAGCTTACCAGAACATCGACACAAAAAAACCGGCAGCATGTGCTGCCGGTTAACCATCAAGGTTCACAGGAAGATTAACCATCATCAGCCACGGTAGACCTGATGTATTGCCCCTTTTCACCCTACGGAGACCATCCTTAGCACTTCTGTTCCATCTTGCACGATTTATAAGTCTCGTCTTTTTCTACAACACCTTCACAGGCTTCTTTGACATTGATTTTCGCGTTGCGGCATGCGGTCCCCAAGGCCACCATGGAATCGCTTGCTGCATTCTTCATATCGCAGAAATAATCCTGCTGCTTTTTCGCATCTGCACATGTACCCACGCGCGTCTTTTTCTCGCCGTGGTGATCTGCCACCGCGACGCCCCCAACCAATGCCAACATTAGCCCCAAGACCAACGTGCTTTTTATAGATTTCATTATTTCGTCCTCCTGTTCTCAATCAGCGATACAGTGCGTGTGCCGTATGCCGGCGAACCGGCATACGGTCACCTCACGGTATTAAACGCCGAGATCAAACTCCCGGCCTTGCTTGGCGATGTAGCCATACGCAGCATTACTACGTGAGCCACCCATCGCCAGATACTCGGCCTTCATCTTAGCGATCATGTCGTTGTCAAACGGCGTGGTCATCGCATCAGCGGCCATCTTCTGCGCGTCAAGTTTGTACAGCTTGGCTGAGTTGAGGCCGAAGATCTTGTTCTTGACCGTGCCACGACCATCGCCCAGAGGAATCTTCCAGCCCTGGCTCTTCATGATGCTCTCTGGGATTTCGAGACGACGCATCGCTTCGATCTGCCACTGTGGCGAGCCATACCAGACCGAGTCGGTACCCCAAACTACGCGGTCCGGACCCATCAGGTTGACCAGCTGACCAACGAAGGCCGAGCAGAACTTCGGATCGGTAACAGCGGTCGACGCAAACACCGAGCCCAGCTCTGCGTAAACGTTTTTGACGCCGAATTTCTCCGGGATGCGGGCCAGATCGGTCGACCACTGGATGTAGCCGTTCTTTTCGAACTGAGCCATTTCCATATCCGGCTTATCAGCCAGCCATGGACGCAGCGCTGCGTGATAAATCACGAAGTTCATCTGTGGCCAATCTTTAGCAGCCTGGCCGAGATCGTTGACGGTAGCATGTTCCCACGTGCCGGCAAACGCCTTCTCGTAATCACGCGGCATTAGACCCTTGTGGATACAGATCGTGTTGATGCCTGCCTTAATTGCTTTCTCGTAGAAGGGGTACATCAGTTTTTCATCATCCAGGCGCCATGCGAATTTCGACGGACCGAATGGATCACCAATGGTGTACGACTTCCAGGACACAGGCTTCAGCTCTTCGATCGCGCGATCGACTTCATCCATCCAGTTCGGATATTTCGGCGTGATCACTGAGTGGCCGAGCATACGGACAGTACCGGCCATTTTGTTCACCGAGCGGCAGGCATTCTGGATCGCATCGTTCGAGAGCAGCCACCAGTTCGGATCATCAAACGGTGCGCCCGACAGCAACGCTACCGAGGTATCCGAGTCAAGGAAAATCTCCTTGAGGTAGTTGTCCATCTTGTAGCGCGACAGATTGGTCGGAATATTGCCGATGTTCGGGTTGACCTTGGCGCCCTCAGCCCATTTGGTCAGGCCAAGCAGACCTTCCTCTTTGAAGTCATCGCGAATGAAGTGGGTTTGATCATCAAAAATGAATTGGCCCTTGTACTTCGCCTTGCGATCGCCTGCTGCGTCCGGGTTCTTCGCTTCTGCCTCGGTCACATCAAACACGTTACCGTAGACCTGATTCATCGCAAGGAACGCGGTTGCCATACCAGAGGAGGTCGCCAGAAAGTCACGGCGACTCAAGTTGTGGCGCTTGGCTTCCTTGTCGGCCATTTCCTTAATCAGGAATTCGACCTTCTTCTGCTTCTCGGTTTGCGGTAGGGGGTTGTACTCACCGTTCGACACCATCTGCGTCGGGATTGGTGAGCGGAACGCTGCTTCGTCTGCGGGTAAGCACTCGGCAAACTCACGCTCCGTCATCGAAACACCAAAAAATGGCCTTTGCTTGTCAGTCATTTTTGTCTCCTCAGGTTGTTATTCAGGGCGGCTTCACCCTGTTTGCTGCAAGGCTGCGCTTGTGGATGGACTTCCGATCAAGGAGGCCCACTACCCGCCCAACCCTCAACACCGTCGCTACACGATGACTCAGTGCAGCATGTTCGCTTCCACACCCATGACAGACAGGGCTAATGGCGAATCCTGAAACTAAAGAGCAATCTGTGTGCCAATGGCCGGGCAGCGCTTGCCTGTTCGACTTGGCTGAAATTCTGATTCGTTTGTCGCGAATTAACTGAAGAAACAGCAGCGACTCAATGTCACCCAATGCTAGTTCACCGTCTCGGTGTAACACCAAGCTGTGACACTGTCACAGCGTTGTCAGCGAGGTGTATCAGCGCGGTGGGGTGATGCCGTGTTGCTTCATGCGGCGGTATAAGGTCATGCGTGAGATGCCGAGATTTTGCGCTGCAGCAGTCACATTCCATTGGCAAGATTCGAGTTCACCGAGCAGTTCCACAGCTTGCTTGCCATGGCGCGACAGATCGCGCGCGATCAGCGGGCTGTCGGGGTCGTTGAGGTCTGGGTTCACCAGATACTCGGGCAGGTCGCCCACGGTAATCATTTGATCTACACAGACCGCTGCTGCGAAGTCCATCACATTGGTGAGTTCGCGCAGATTGCCGGGCCAGCGGTGGCGCATCAGTAGCGCTCTCGCTTCTGCGTCAATCGAGAGTGGGTGTTGTTGACACGTGTTACGTGATTGCTGTGAAATGGCACGATCGATCAACCAGCTCAGATCCTTACGCTCGCGTACAGGCGGCAAAGTAAAATGCGCGCCATTCAAACGATAGAACAAATCATCGCGGAATACGCCTTCGCGGACGCGTGACTCTAAGTTACAGTGGGTAGCGGCAATCACGCGCACGTTCACCGGCACGGGGCGCTGCGCACCCACTGGCACCACTTCTTTTTCAGATAGCACTCTCAGCAAGCGTGTTTGCATTGCCTTCGGCATATCACCAATTTCATCCAGGAACAGCGTGCCACCATCGGCTTCTTGAATTAAACCTTTTCTTCCCTTGGTAGCTGCACCCGAGAAACTGCCCGGGGCATAGCCAAACAACTCGCTCTCTATGAGAGAGTCGGGAATCGCAGCACAATTGACGGCAATGAATGGACCATCACGTCGCTCACTGCTCTGATGCAGCGCCTTGGCAAAATACTCCTTGCCACTACCCGTCTCGCCAGTGACGAGAATACTGATCGGCGAATTTGCCAGGCGCGCAGCCCGTGCGATCTGTTTTTCGAGCTGTGTATCGCCTTGTGTGAGCGCCTTGAGCTCGGCAGGAATCACAACGGTAGTGCTTTCCTCTGCTCCGGACATACTGCGACGCGCCGGCCATTTCACCGACAAGAACACCACCTGCAGCGAGTTATGAATCTTTAGCGCACGGCGATCAACGGGTCGCTCTGCCAAGTAATTGGGAAGATCATTGACGGTAAGTTCGATCAAATCCGAAATCGACTGCCCCATCAGCCCCGTGCTCATGTGCTGCTTGAACAATTTCTCTGCGAGATGGTTATAGCCGACGACTTTACCGGATGCATCAACCGCGAGCAGATATTCCGGGCTCACCTCAAGGAACTCCGGCGCAGTGGACATCCGCAATATCCATTGATCACGATAGTGATGCAAGAAGTAGGCGTTCTCGATTTTGTGCGCATACATACGCACCAACTGCAGTGCCAGGTGCTGACTGGTCTTGTCAGAGGGGGAGGTCAGTAGCGAGATATCCAGTACAGCTTTCAAGCGACCTGCTGGATCATATACCGGTGCTGCAGTACAGGTCAGTGGAATATGGGTTGCGTCGAAGTGATCTTCTAGGTGAACTGTCAACGCCTCACCCGTCGTGATGCAGGTGCCAACTCCGCAGGTTCCTGCCACCGTTTCATGCCAATTCGACCCGAGGTACAAGCCTGCTTTTCTCAGGCTGGCATCAAGTTGAATATCACCCATGAAGTCAACAGTTACGCCATGTGAATCGGTGAGAAGGATTGCGTAGCCTAGCCCAGCGACATGGTGATAAAGCGCCTCTACACCGTGACGTGCAATGTGCAGAAAATCTTCGAGCTGGTCTTTGTGTTCTCGAACCCGGTCACTGGGCAGGATAATCGCTTCCTGCATCCGGGTCGGATCGAGCTTGTGATCATGAACGCAGCGCATCCATGATTCTCGAATGATCTGATCCTGCAACAGTCCGGCCTGCGAGCGTGCCTCTGCGACTTGCACCACTGTCTCGATATGCTTCTTTTTTTCTGCTAGCACCGTGCCACCGTGAGGGTTGGGTTGGTCGGAGAGCCTGATCGTTATTTTTCTCGTCAGTCAGGCTGGCTCATGCAGCAATCATTTCTTATGCTCCAAGATACACCGAGTTTCGGCTGATCCAAACATAATTATTGGTGATTTTCATGCTGCACCGCGATGAAATTTTCAAACTCATAATTTGAATTAATAAGTCGAAAACGAGTCTTGCGCCGTGGTGCGCGGTGTGAGGCCTCTGATACTTGTCGAATTAAAAATTCATTGCCAAAGATAAACGGACCGCCAAAGAAAAACGCACCCGAAGGTGCGCTTAAAGGTGCTACGGAGAGTCGGGGGAGGTAAGCTTATTTAAGTGACTAGATGTTGTGGCTTACCTGCGATGAAGCATTCGATATTGTCGATCAGCTGATCCGCCAAGAACTGCATCGCGCCGTCCGATGCCCAAGCCACGTGTGGTGTGAGAATAAAGTTCGGCGTTTTTATGTCCAGCAAAGGATTGCCATCCTTCGGTGGTTCTTTGGTCAGCACATCAAAACCTGCGCCAGCGATCAAACCAGTTTCAAGGGCGGTTTTCAGTGCATGCTCATCCACCAAACCACCGCGTGCGGTGTTGATCAGAATCGCGCTGCGCTTCATCTTCTTGAACTGCTCAAGACCGATGAAGTTACGTGACGATGGTGTCAACGGGCAGTGCAGCGAAATAATGTCCGACTCTGCGAACACGACTTCTGGATCGGTAAACTCGACCCCCGGTGCTTTCGGTGGTGCATGGTCTGCAAATAGCACACGCATACCCAGTGCCTTGGCGATCGCTGCCGTGCCTTGGCCCAGTACACCTTCACCGAAAATACCGATCGTGCTGCCGTGCAGATCATGAATCGGATGATCGAAGAAGCAGAACTGATCCTGTGCCTGCCAGCGCCCACGCAGCACGTCTTCGCGGTACGCAATCAAATTGCGGCGTAACGCAAAGATCAGTGCAAAGCTGTGCTCTGGCACCGTATGCACGGCGTAGTTGCGAATATTCGCAACCGCCACACCACGCTCACGGCAGGCGTCGACATCAATCACGTCGTAGCCTGTAGCTGCGACCGCGATCATTTTCAGGTTCGGCAACTGCTCCAGTGAAGCACGACGAATCGGCACCTTGTTGGTGATCGCAATCGTCGCGTTAGAGAGCCGGTCGACGACCGACTGCTCTAACGTTTGAGCATGCTCTTCCCAGTGATGCGCGAAGCCCGGCTTACGGACCTCAGCCTTTAACGACTGCCGATCGAGGAAGACTATTTGTTCCATGCGATTCCTTAAGCTCGTTCGGGGTACCACGCATCAGTAAGCCTGACGGTGGCTGATGGGTGCGCCAGTATTCGCTCGCTGCTGCGACACCGCTACCTGGCGTCACCGAGATACCGCAATCAAGCATCGCCATTTCAGCGCCTGCAATCGCAGCCATCAGATGAACCTCGTTCATATCGCCCAGGTGACCGATACGGAACAGCTTGCCTGCCACTTTCGACAGACCAGCGCCGAGCGAGACGTTGTAACGGCTGTAGGCACGTGCGATCACTTCTGCGCCATTCTTGCCCTCTGGGACCAGAATCGCGGAGACGGTATCCGAGTACCACTTCGCTTCTTTTGCGCACAGCTTCAGGCCCCAGCCTTTGATCACGGCGGCGCGTACGCCTTCAGCGAGGTAGTGGTGACGCGCAAAGATGTTGTCGAGACCTTCTTCTTCGATCATCTTGAGCGATTCCACCAGGCCATACATGAGCGACAGTGCCGGGGTGTAGGGGAAGTAACCGGTCGCGTTGGAAGTCATCATGTCGCCGAGGTCGAAATACGCGCGCTTCATTTGCGCGCTCTCACGCATCGCAAGGGCTTTTTGGCTAGCGCAAAGAATGCCCAAGCCAGCTGGCAGCATCAGACCCTTTTGCGAGCCAGACACCGCCATATCAACGCCCCAGTCATCGAAACGGAAATCGATCGAGCCGAGCGACGATACGCAATCCACAAACAACAGCGCAGGATGCTTAGCCTCATCGAGTGCTTCGCGTACACCTGCGATGTCCGAGGTCACACCGGTGGCGGTTTCGTTGTGGCAGGCCAGAACTGCTTTGATTTTGTGGCCGGTGTCTGCTTTCAGAATATCGGCGTACTGCTGCAGCGGTACACCCGTGCCCCACTCGCAATCAACGATTTGTACGTCGAGGCCGAGGCGGGTACACATATCAATCCACAAATGGCTGAACTGACCGAAGCGAGCCGCCAGCACGCGGTCGCCAGGCGACAGGGTGTTGGTAACCGCGGCTTCCCAGCAGCCAGTGCCGGACGACGGGAAAATGAAAGGCGTGCCGTGTTCAGTACGGAACACTTTTTTCAGCCCCGGCATCATCTCGTTCGTTAGTGCAGGAAACTTCGGCGAGCGGTGGTCTTCCATCGATACGACCATTGCGCGCAGAACACGATCCGGGACATTCGTCGGCCCCGGTACAAATAAAAAGTTACGTCCAGCCATGATGCTCTCCTTCCATCTCAATATGAAAATTAGTTATGGGCACTCGGCGCTCCTCTTCGGGAGCGTGGTATTACGCCACTACCTCGGGTTTTTTACGCTGCTTATCGTGCGTACACCGGATGTGCATCAGTCAGTTTTTTGACTTCAGCCTTAACGCGCTCAATCGTCGCCGCGTCATGCGGGTTATCAAGCACGTCCGCAATCAGATGACCGACCTTCGCCGCCTCGGCTTCCTTGAAGCCACGCGTCGTCATCGCCGGTGAGCCCAGACGGATGCC
>JAIXQV010000135.1 GCA_027485535.1 Oxalobacteraceae bacterium
CCTCAATTAATCGCGCAGACATGATCCAAAATCGCACGTGCTGGGGTGTTCGGATCAATATCGGTCCATCCCATCGTACCCTCGACTGACATCGAGGGTTCCCCCTCTGCCATCGGGCTTTTGTAGTACGCGGCCGTTATCACTCGGTAACGCTTCTCTTTGCAATCGTAATTACGGACGACACGAACTGATTTATCACCGTCCCTATCGGGTCTTTTATTGTCGATTAGCTCAGTAACAACTCTTTGATCGCCCTGAACGGTTATTTCATTTGATTCAATGAAAAAAACCTTACCGCGCTTTGTTTCAGAAAGCTTAATCCACTCAGCTGCAGCAGGATTTTGCACAAGTACCAAAAGAGAAAGTAGGAAAGGAAGTCTCATGGATTTTATTTTTTGTAATTGCATCAGTAGATTGATTCAATGAAATCCTATCATTGTAGATAGCGTTTGCCAAAGAAAAACGCGCCCTAAGGCGCGTTGAAATAGCTCACTGCATCAGGGCTCAGCCCTTACCCAAGCATCAGGGTGATTTGACACCCGCTTCCTTTTGTACGCGCGCCAGCAAGGCCTTACCGACCCGGTCTTCCATCTTCTTATGCACCGGCAGCAAGGCCTGCCGCCACTGCGCCAACTCTTCTGCACTCGGGCGATAAATCGCAGTGCGGCCAGTTTTTTGGATGGCTTCCATCGCAGCTGCACTCTCGCGCTCGATGGCGTTGTCGTTCATTTTGGTGGCCTCTGCCAGCGCGCCTTCCAGCGTGGTACGTATATCTGCCGGCAAGCCATCCCAGAATTTTTTATTGGTAATGACCGCATAACCAATATAGCCATGATTGGTGACGGCTAAATGCTTCTGGGCCTCGTACACCTTCTGCGAATAGAAGTTAAGTGGCGGATTTTCTGCCCCATCAACCACGCCCGTCTGTAGTGCCTGCACCATCTCAGAGAATGACATCACCTGCGGAATCGCACCGAGCGCGCGCATTTGCTCGTCGATGACTTTCGATCCCTGTATGCGTATTTTCAAGCCACGCATATCTCCCGGGACACGAATCGGCTTGTTAGCCGACATCATTTTGAAGCCATTGTCCCAGTACGCGAGCCCCTTGATACCTTTCGGCTCCAGGACCGACAACATCTCTCGACCGAGTGGTCCATTGGTAATTCGCTGCACTGATGCACGATTTTCAAATAAAAACGGCAGGTCAAATACCTCGAAATCGCGAATACCGAGCGAGCCAAACTTCGAAAGCGTCGGCGCCAACATCTGCACTGCACCCATCTGTAGCGCTTCTAGCTCTTCTTTGTCTTTGTACAGGGTGCTGTTCGGGTAAACATCGACCCTAACCTTGCCGCCAGTGCGCTGCTCGGCTAATTTCTTGAACAACTCAGCTGCATCATTCTTCGGCGTTCCCTTCGCCGCGACATGGCTAAACTTGATCGTGATGGCAGGGTCAGCGGCATACGCTGAGTGCATGGCGCCGGTCGATAGCGGCAACAGCAAGGCGACTAAGCCCTTGGTACAAATTCGAAATAAACGGTGCGGGGTTGTCATGCTGAACTCCGTACTGATGAATGTTGAGATTAAAACGTTCCGGGATAAGCGCCACCATCGAGCAGAATATTTTGCCCGTTGATGTAGCCCGCATGAATGCTACACAAGAAGGCACAAGTCGCACCGAATTCATCGGCCGTACCAAAACGTCTTGCGGGGTTACCATTACGACGCGCAGCGATCAGTGTCTCGATCTCTTGCCCGGTGGCTTTGGCCGAAGCCTCAAAGGTGGCGCGTAAGCGATCGGTTTCAAATGGCCCTGGCAGCATGTTATTAATGGTGACATTCTTATGCGCTACGGTACGCGACAAACCAGCCACGAAACCCGTCAGGCCTGTACGCGCACCATTGGAGAGACCCAAAATATCAATCGGTGCCTTCACCGCACCTGAGGTGATGTTGATAATGCGGCCGAAGCCGCGCGCCATCATGCCGTCGATGGTGGCGCGTATCAGCTCAATGGGTGTGAGCATATTGGCGTCAAGGGCCGCGATCCAGTGCTCACGCTCCCAGTTCCGAAAATCACCGGGTGGTGGACCGCCCGCGTTGGTGACTAGAATGTCGGGGTCGGGGCACGCGGCGAGCACTTGCTGGCGACCTTCTGCGGTGGTGATGTCGGTCGCGACGAAATTCACCTCAACCGCAGAGCCGACTTGAGCGCGAATCTGCTGCACCGTGGCTTCAAGGTTCGCCGCATTGCGCGCTACCAAAGTGACATGCACGCCCTCTTTCGCCAAGGCCTCAGCACAACCACGTCCTAGGCCTTTGCTCGCACCACCGACCAGTGCACGCTTGCCGCGAATACCAAGATCCATTTGCTATCTCCCGAGAGTCACTCGATAAAAATTTAACCAGCGCTGTTGCCGATACCTTAATCGAAGCACCGCACCGTTGAACTATCCTAGCTTTTAAGGGAACACCGGTGAATGCTTGCTTTGTCATTTCGGCGGAGGCCAAAACCCAGAAAAATCAAGACGCTGAATACTCGCCTAGGCGAGCATAATGAATCAACAAGCGTTCTTCATTCTACCCGCCGAATAAAAGCCGGGGTAACCACAGCGAAATCTGCGGTACGTAGGTCACCAGCATTAAAAAACCCACCATGGTCGCCAGCCACGGCAAAACAGCCACCGTTCATTCGGTAATGCCCATTTTGGTGATGCCCGAGGCCACGTAGAGGTTTAAGCCCACCGGCGGATGGCACATACCGATTTCCATATTGACCACCATGATGATGCCGAAGTGCACCGGGTCAATGCCGAGTGCCGTCGCCACCGGAAACAGGATGGGCGCCATGATCAGCACGATGGACGACGGCTCCATCACATTACCCGCCAACAGCAGCAGTAGGTTTACCACCAACAGAAAACCGACCTGACCAAAACCTTTATCAATGATCCAGGCCGCCATCGCCTGCGGTATGCCTTCGCTGGTCATCAGAAATGAGAACAGCACAGCGTTGGTGATGATGTAAAGCAGCATGGCCGACATTGCCGCCGAGCTGAGGAGTACCTTGCCGACATCTTTGATCTTCAGATCACGGTACACAAACACCGCGATCACACACGCATAAACCGCCGACACCGCAGCCGCTTCAGTTGGCGTGAACAGGCCGCTATAAATGCCGCCCATCACCACCACAATCAGCAGCAAGCCCCAAGCGCTATCGCGAAACGCACGGCCGCGCTCTGCCCATGTGGCCGGTGCCATTCGTGGATAGCCTTTTTTACGCGCCAGTACCCATGTGGTCAGACCGAGCAGAAAAGCTAGCATCAGCCCGGGTATCACGCCCGCCATAAATAGCTTACCGACTGAAGTGTTGGTCGATACCGAGTACATCACCATCACGATCGATGGCGGAATCAAAATACCGAGTGCGCCCGAGGTAGTGATCACGCCCGCACCGAAAGATTTTGGGTAACCCTGCTGCACCATCGCCGGCAAAATTATCGAGCCGATTGCAACCACTGTTGCCGGTGACGACCCCGACACTGCCGCAAACAGCGCGCACGCCATTACTCCTGCCAACGCCAAGCCACCATGCCAGTGGCCGACCATGGAGGTCGCAAAGTTAATCATGCGACGCGCCACGCCACCGTGCGTGAGGAATCCGCCCGCCAGGATAAAAAACGGGATCGCCATGATCTCGAATTTTTCGATACCGGTGAACAGTTTCAATGCCACCGCCTGAACCGGTACTTCTGTCATGGTGAACAGGAAAGTCAGCACCGTCAGGCCGAGCGCAATCGAGATTGGCATGCCGGTCAGCATCAGCGCAATCAGCAGCATAAAAATCAGCGCGGCATTCATTGGCGCCCCTCTGCCGTATCGTTGTTTAAACCCTCAACATGTGAGTGGTCGTGGGTCGGCAACTCACCACCGCGTGAGAACTGCCAAGCCACTTGCAGAAACCGCGCACTCATCAGTGCGGATCCCAACGGGATCGCCAGGTAGACGATCCAGATCGGTACCTCCATTACCTCTGAGGTACTCGAGGTAGCGGAGCGCTCGAGCACGAAATCTGCACCGAGCACGGCAATCACGCCCGTAAACAAGGCGCCCGACAGCAAGCCGAACAAAATAAAGCGACGCTGCAACGGTGTTGGCAGGCGATTGACCAGCACATCTACGCCCACGTGAATCCCGGTACGTACCCCATACGCAGCACCAAACTTGGCCATCCATACGAAGAGATAAATCGTCAGCTCTTGCGCCCAGCTCGTATCTATACGTAGCAGCAGATCTTGCAGCACCGGTAGCGGCAAGCCTGATGCGTAGCGATGAACGACTGCAATAAAAATCACCAGCGTCGCCGCCGCCATCAGGAAGGCAATTAGCCACTCTTCGAGATGGTCGAGAATTTTCATGGGGATATTATTTGAGCGGCGGCGGGGTTAAATTGCCAGCAGGTACAGACGGATCGCTGCAATCCAAGCGACCAGCCAAACAATTGTCCTTAGCGTCGCACGGTTGGTGACATAACAGTAGATGTAAAGAATGCGTGCTGCGATATACACCCAGCAGGCTTGCGCAATGACAGCAGGGTCGGTTTGGGTAACCAAGGCCAGCAATACCCCGCACGCAAACAATGGGAACGCCTCGAAACTATTTTGCTGCGCGGCGTTTGCACGAGCGCGCCAGTCATCCTGATCCGCCATCCAGGCACGGGGCTGGCTATTGTCGTAATCGTGCGCGCGCCACTTGGCAATACCGGCGCAAACAATCGGCAATAACCCAGCGATCAATAATATGGCAACAATTTGATTCATGAAGGTCTTCTCCCAGCAATCAATAAGCACCTAGTTGCTTGATGACCGAAACTAACGCCACACCAATAAGGTCAATGCCATCAAAAGAAATGCCGCATCCCTAGTTCGAAACTCCACTGCATGCCGAATCGCTGATCTGTGCCGCTCAGGCCGGTACCAGGCCGAACATAAAATCCGGTTTTGGGCAGAATGAATTTTCCTAGCTCTACTTTGATTTGTGAACTGGCACGATCCGCGTTTTGATGATCAAACCAGTGAGCATATTCAATAAAACTGTATGCCTTCGCCGGCCAACGGGTAAGGATTGACGCCCTCAAGTTAGTGTATTGCACATCCTCGCGGCTAGCATCACCACCAATCGACTTGCCATATTGAATATAAGGGAAAAACACTGATTTTGCCTGCGGTAGATCGATCGCCGCGAATGCAAACGTCCCCAAAACATGCTTACCCGAACCCAGCGCGGCGCTGCTGGCGGTATCGAATGTTAATTCAGAGCCCACCACGACCGAGTAGTCGTCGGTTCGTAATGCGCGCCACGCGACGCGGGTGAGTAAGTTGCCAATGCCAGCACTGGCACCTCCGGTAGCGGGGTCATAGCGCGCTATGGGTAACTCTGTACGAAAGCCCAATGATTTACTGAAGGCGTATTCGAAACGCGGCACCAAGGTCTGCATGGATGCATTGCCATAATCAACGAACTCCGAACGTAAATCGAAACGGTTTTTAAAATCGGTCGGGTCGATACGCTTAGCAATATCAACCGTACTGGTGACCGGCGCCGGTACCGCAGCTGCTTGATTCGGAGTTTGGATTGCGCCCTCTTCCGCCTGAATTGACAGCGGGATGGCCAAACCAATGAATAAGGGGAGAAAAACTTGGTTTATCCTGCACAGAAGCGGGCGTGGTCTATGGATCATGCGGAGAAGATGGTAGATTTGGCGAGGATTCAGTCCAAAAGCTGAACAGCTTATCATGCTGCTCTCGTCAAAGGCCTTTGACCAACTTCCTTGAAATAAATCTGGCGCTGAAAAAATCCGCCTGCCGGTTTGTTCGTTAATCGTAAATAAACTTGGGCGCCTTCGGCTCGCTGATATGATTCACGGGAAAAACCCGGATTTTCATGCTTAGGTGATAGGAAAACGATGGACGCAAAAGAATTCGCGCGATTTTTCGGGGGCTTTTCCACCGAAAAGCGAGTCAAGCTCATTGCTGCGCTGGCAGAGGCTGGCAAGCCTGGACTCAGCCTGATTGACCTTTCGCGCAAAACCGATTTATCAGTGATTGATATCGGCAACGTTGCGGAGGCGTTGCTGATGATGGACTTGATGAATATTTCCGTCAAAGGCGAAAACAAAATGCTGTTTATCAACTTTGATGTAATGAGTAAATTATTTGACGAGGCTTATCACACCTTCGGACAAGGCAGATTTGTTCGGCTCGAGGAAGAGAGAGCAGCAGCGGAAGCAGCAGAATTAGCCGAAGCGGCCGCGGCGGCTGAAGCTGCAGCAGCGTCGGATAAATCAAGCGAAAAATCAACGCCGACCAAAGCTTAGTCAGACTTGGCAGGTCTTACGGCGACAGCCTCCCAGCAAGCTGGCGAGACGCTTAGTTGGTCTTGGCCTCACAGCCGTATCGGCTGGTGCAAAGTAGTAATCCACACTCGGTATCGAGATGCTTGGGTTTCATTGCCAAAGCTTCACAGCGCTGCTTCTGTATCGCCCAAGACTTTCCTGAAAAATCAAACACGCTGTAGTGATAGCGTGCTTCTCCATCCGAGCCAAGCTTGGTGGTAGTACACGCAGCCGACATTAGTACAAATATGAGCAAGAGACTTTTGAGTGTTTTCAGCATATGCTTTCTGTAAAACCTAGTGCCCACCTGATGAAGCCGAAGGGCTGAAAAATCGTCAGTGAATAAAAGTCTATTCAAATTGGGCGAGATGCGTGATGTCAACTCCTCCCTCTGGTGCGCTCAATTAGAGGCACCCCCCGAATCAATAGCAACAAACGACGCCCAAAGCGCAGGAACGGGTACAGCATATGCGCTAACCATTTCCGCGAGAATATAAAACGCTGCATTCGGTTAAGCAGGCCGTGCTGATTTGAGATGATCGCGAGCTGGTGCATGGCATCTGCACCGACATATACCAAGCCATTAATCCGTACCAGCATGCCGTCATCCAGATGATAGCCAAGCGCCAGAAACTCGTTGATGCGCTCATCCGTACTACGGGCGCTGAGTAACTCGACATGCATGCTTTCTCGTAAACGTAGAAGCGATACATACGCAGTGCAAAATGGGCATGCGCCGTCATACACGATAAGTAACTTCTGTTGATTCATTCGGCACCCTTGGGATGGACGGCATCTATGTTGCTTATCTATTATTTACCAAGGCTGAAAGCCGTTTCTAATCACCTCGAATGAGGATGCATAACCAACCCCATAGGTTCGGCATTACAAGTTTTTCTGTAGGGGCAGCAACCGCTGGCCAGACCAACAAACAAAGTGAGTGTCCCTTTGTTTAACAAAGTGAGTGTCCCTTTGTTTCAGTGTTTCAGTGTCCCTTTGCTTCTCAAAGAAAAACGCCCACTGAATTCAGCGGGCGTTTGTCGTATAACTGGCGGAGACCGAGGGATTCGAACCCTCGATACAGGTTTAAGCCCATATGCTTCCTTAGCAGGGAAGTGCCTTCGACCACTCGGCCAGGTCTCCAAACCTACAACCTTGCACAGTTTACAAGGCTGAAAGGCGGCAAATAGTAACTTTCAAGCCTGATTTGGTCAATCCGGGCGGTGGCGATCGTGCTTCCGCCCTGCTCTGGCCGCCGGATCCCCCGCCATCAATGCCACCGAGGGACGCTTTGGCACCTATGCCATACCAGCAAACTCAGATCGATACGCCTCGCTAGGGGCCCTGAGAGTCTCGCTGAGCGGGCTCAATTGCTGCTGCCGGATGACCGGTCAGGATGCGATACACCAAAATGCCTTCGAGTTTGGGTAGATACGATGGACGGGTCGGCCACCGCGACCTCGGATGGTCCGAGACGCATGATCCGGCCGATTTTCTCGACTTTCAACCCTACCCCCACTCGGAGCAAGCAGATGCGCACATTTCCTTTGTTAGCCAACGTCATCCTCGCCATTGCGATAGCGATCTCCGGCGGATGCGCCTCGACCAAGACCAGCGAAGGTACTGGAGAGTATTTCGATGACAGCTGGATCACGACCAAGGTGAAGGCTGCGATATTCAACGAGCCGACACTGAAATCGGCAGAGGTCAATGTCGAAACCTTCAAGGGTGAAGTGCAATTAAGCGGCTTTGTCAGCTCCGACGAAGATACCCGTAAAGCAGTGGCGCTAGCCAAGGGAGTTAAGGGGGTCAAGAGCGTCAAGAATGATACGCGCGTCAGAGGCCGGTAAATCCCCTCGGCTTGGCTTCGATCCAAGGGCGGTGGCGTGAAATAAAGCACCGCCCTTGATGGATGTTTAACTCATGGCTTAATCGCGCCCTATAGCCTTCCTGTCAGTAGCATGACCAGCAGCACGATAAGGATAATGCTGACGATGCCGCTGGGAGCGTAGCCCCATTGCCTACTATGCGGCCAAGTCGGTATGACGCCAATCAAAACAAGAACCAAGATAATCAGAAAAATAGTGCCGATACCCATCTCATCTTCCTTTCGCGTCGGGTGGCGTGTCAGCGGCTGACAGCCATGAACTGGGGCGCTGATGAAGCCCACAGAGCGGTACCGTTGAAGCATGCATCAGCGGCGATCGGATGGCGTTGAGTGTCGTCTAGTCAGACCCATTCAGTGCTGGGCAGCGCTAGATCAATGGCGAGGATATATGTCGCGCCATGCGTCACATCGGACTAGGGAGCGAATAGCAGCTGCCCCGCCGGTGCGATGACCTCGGCAACCTCATGTCCTGCGTCTGATACAAGTTGAACTTTCCAAGCGAGCGGCAGGTTTGCACTGAGGGCAGATTGCTGCCCTACCTCAAAGTAAGTCATGCCACGCTGTAGCCGATTAGGGCCTTGTGCCATCGCACCTGCACTCGCACGCAGATTGCTGTCTTCTTCCTTGCCTCGCGTATCTCTTGTACCTAACAACACCGTAAGCGGCGCAGCAAGTACCTGCCGCGGGTCTTGAAATTCACGTGCCGCTCCCCGCAAACTGTAAGGAAATGGTGGCCACTTTTCGTCGGTAGTCGGTAAGGTATACCAACCCGCATTAGCTGCCACAGCCTTCAGTACTCTTGGGCAGCGAATAAAGCTTAATAGCCGGTGGACGAACTGGGCACCCGCGCTATGTCCGAATAGGTAATACCCCAGCTGCCGGTTTTGTAATACCTCGCGCACTGTGCTGAAGGTTCGCTCAATTTCCATATAGGGTGTCTGGAGCGGACTACGCCAGCGGCCCTCCTCAGCCGCATGAGCATCCACGCGGCCGCGAGTGACTACGCCCAGGGTGTAAGCGTCACCGCTGGGATAGTCATTACGCGAGAACTCAAGGACCATCACAAGTACCTGATGGCGCTCCGCCACAGGTATAGCGCTTTTCAGATAACGCTCGGCGTCACGGCCGGTACCATGCATCACGAACCAAATGCGCCCTGTTGCTGAATCGAACTGGCTGGGGCGAAACACATGAACGGTGAGCGGCTTACCCTGCAAGCTGTTGATTTCCAGTCGACCGGTGCCTGGTGTCTTAAGTACTTCGCGAGCCGCACCGGCATCAACGAAAACGGGTACATCCGATCGTGTCGTGTTAGATGCTGAGCCGGCAGCATCGGTTCTACATGTCGCCGGTTGCCATGTAAGGTCTATTACCTCGGTGGCCTCGGCTAACTTTGATACCCCTGATACGCCCAGTATGAGCAAGAGAATACAAAGCAGCCGGGAGAGCAGCGACCAGTGGACCCTTCGAGCCCGCTGGTGTTGGCGGAGGTTTTGGTGAGTTGGCTTCATGTGGCCGTTGCAAGCGGCTTGTCTGTCGCTGCGGTTGAAGCGATCGCTTGGGACGTATCATGCCAATCTACCCCGCAGCGTGTTCCAGCGAGCTCGACAATCTTGCCCATCAGCGCCGGCCAACTGAGTCCTGCTGCTTGGGCCATGATGGCGAAAGTGCCGCGCTTTTCTAAAATGGTGTTGGTATAGACACCAACCACATGCGCGTGACCTTGGCGATCGAGCACCATATCGACGCGCGCAAAATCTCTACAGCCGATTGATCTGAATGCGCGCAGCGCAAGCGACCGATAATGCTGTGCCTGCGGCTCATCGACAGGCGCTGGACATTCGACATGTTGACTGCTCGGATTAAATGACGCGATGGGTAGACACCTGAGGCGATCATTGCCTAGCACGCCAACGCTGATCAAGGTACCTTCGAGCAACGCTTCACACAAGATGCCACGCGACCGCACTGCGCTAAATTGGGACAACGCACCGGAATACTCATCAGGTGTTCGCACGACCAATCGCGTGTCATCCGAGTCGTCGCGTGCGCGTAGCACCATGGGAAACGGCAGATCCGGTGGCTCGGGATGCCACCGGGTGATTAGCCTGAAGTCCGGTACCGGAAGACCATAGGCTTCTAAGCGTGAGAGGAAAGCGATGCGATCGCATAGATAAGATTGCGTCAGGGGGTCGGCGCCGGTGTATGCCACGCCGGCCATCTCGAGCTGTGAAGGTACATGGACCTGACGGCCCACGCCCTGAATGCCCGTGCTCATATTCAGCACAATACCGCCCGGCGCACCGGTACGAGGATGCGGCGGCAGGAACTTGCGCAGCTCCCGCAGCAGCGTCATATCTCCCTCGAATAGCTTGACCGAGTAACCTTGCTCACGAAGTGCATCGATCAGGTGCTGCAGCGAGGTATTCCGCTCGGTCTCGTTCGCCTGCGGTCCAAGTCGCCCTATGGTGCCATGTGCGGTCTTATTGCGAACCACTGCCACACGCTTTTTACGATGTTGGATCGGTAGCTGCGCCGAGTCCGATGCAAAGCGAGAGATCAAGGCAGTCGCGTGATTTTGCCAATCTTGTAGTAGGCGAAAATCCAGAAATTCGGAAACCAACACAATCGCCACGATCTGCAACACCATCAGCTCTGGGGCTCGCAGTAGCAGCTTCAGAAACGGCCCAAAGTTCATGATCCCGAAGAGCATCAGTGCGAGGACGAGTGTCCAGCCCAGACGCCAGGCTGCCGTGGCGGGTCGGTTCTGGTCCAGCGTTCCGGCAATCCCCTCAGCCATCATGGCTAGAATAATCACCGGGAAAAAGGCCAGATGAAACATCGTGTGCGATCGCTGCCAGGAACCGATCATCAGGAACAGAATCTGTATGCCGGCCGTTATCGCAAGGATCAACGAGACGCGAGCGTACAGCGGCAGACGAACACGCCGCATCCATGGTCGCAGGCTGGTGATGACACCCAGCACGACGGCGATCAGTAGCAAACTGGGACCTACGCCGACTTCCTGAAATCCAACGGCAATCAGTACCGAGCGAAAACCCAGCACTCGCAAGCCGAATGTCAGACGCGCTAACGTAATCAATAGCGCCGCCGTGGGCAGCAGCATGACGTAGATAACCGCATGCCGGTCTAGCGTTGGCACCCATTCGAGCGTGACGACAGCGTCCAGGAAATGCCCAAGGCTGATCATCGGTCCAAGAAAGGATGCTGCCACTAGATTCAGCCCCGGTGTCGACACAATACGAGCGGTGAAAGCCACCAGTGAGAATGTCGCCACTAGCGTCAGGATCGCGAGGTCCATGGTGGACAAGTAAGCTTTGCCGCGCAGAGCCCAGAACCTGCCAGACGCGCTATTCGTTTCTGCCGTCGTGGTGGCCTGATTGACGGGTACCAATAGGCCTGTCGAAGCCGCGTGTGGCACTGAGTTACTTGCCATGGCGGTTGATATC
>JAIXQV010000185.1 GCA_027485535.1 Oxalobacteraceae bacterium
AGATGCGCACGAACCTTGTTTTCGATTTCGCGGGCCAACTCTGGTCGCTCTTTCAGGTAGGTACGGGCGTTGTCCCTGCCCTGTCCCACGCGCTCACCGTTGTAGCTGTACCAAGCACCTGACTTTTCGACGACCTTGGCTTCGACGCCGAGGTCGATGATCTCGCCCTCACGCGAGGTACCCTCCCCGTACAGAATATCGAAGTGCGCCTCTCTGAATGGCGGCGCGACCTTGTTCTTCACGACCTTGACCTTGGTCTCATTGCCGATGACCTCATCAGCGGACTTGATTGAACCGGTACGACGGATATCCATACGCACCGACGCATAGAACTTGAGCGCATTACCGCCGGTGGTGGTCTCGGGACTACCGAACATAACACCGATTTTCATCCGGATCTGGTTAATGAAGATCACCATGGTGTTGGTGCGGCTGATGGAACCGGTTAGCTTGCGCAGTGCCTGCGACATTAGACGTGCCTGCAAACCCGGCAGCGAATCACCCATGTCGCCCTCGATCTCGGCGCGTGGCGTGAGTGCCGCGACAGAATCGATGACCACTAAATCAACCGCCCCAGAACGTACCAAGGCGTCGGTGATCTCCAGTGCCTGCTCACCTGTATCTGGCTGGGAGATCAGCAAATCTTCAAGGTTGACGCCAAGCTTTTGCGCATACACCGTATCCAGTGCGTGTTCGGCGTCGATAAAGGCGCAAGTTCCGCCCAGCTTTTGCATCTCGGCGATGACTTGCAGGGTCATGGTGGTTTTACCGGACGACTCCGGGCCATAAATCTCGATCACCCGACCGCGCGGCAGGCCGCCGACACCGAGCGCAACATCCAAGCCCAGCGAGCCAGTGGATACCACCTGCACCTCTTCGGCAACCGCGCCATCCATACGCATGACCGAACCCTTGCCGAACTGCTTTTCAATCTGCGCTAGCGCCGCGCCCAGCGCCTTGGCCTTCTCGGCATTCCCTAATTTCTTGTCGTCCATGCTTGCTCTCTCAATGCGGTGGAAACTGGACAGTACTGTATAAAACTCCAGTAAAAAGTGCAAGCAGATTTTTTGATCTTGTCGGATTGGCAAGCTAAGTAGCTTCCTCACGAAGCACTTGGTTGCTGGCAACTTCTAAACCCAATAGACTGAACTACGCCGATGATTGATTCGGCGCCCTAATAAATAATTACCGACCGCGATGCGCATCCTGCTTGCCGAAGATGACAGTGTGCTTGCCGACGGCCTGACCCGCTCCTTGCGGCAGTCCGGCTATGTCACCGATTGCGTCAACAACGGCGAGGCCGCCGACAGCGTGCTGTCGACGCAAGACTTTGACTTGCTGATTCTTGATCTTGATTTGCCAAAAATGTCAGGGCTGGAGGTGCTGCGCCGCTTGCGCGCGCGTGAGTCGCTGCTACCGGTGTTGATCCTAACCGCCAATGATTCTGTCGAGCAGCGAGTCAAAGGGCTCGATTTGGGTGCTGATGACTACATGGCCAAGCCATTTGCGCTGTCGGAGCTGGAGGCGCGTGTCAGAGCGTTAACGCGACGTGGCGTCGGGGGTGGGCCGACCGTCATTCGACATGGGCCGCTGTCATTTGATCAGGTGGGCCGTATTGCTTACCTCAACGATCAGATGATCGACCTTTCCGCGCGCGAGCTCGGCTTGCTTGAAGTTCTACTCAAGCGCAGCGGCCGTTTAGTCTCGAAAGAACAGCTGGTCGACCACTTGTGCGAGTGGGGCGAAGAGGTCAGTAATAACGCGATCGAGGTCTATGTGCACCGCCTGCGCAAAAAAATAGAAGTCGATGGTGTGCGTATTGCGACTGTGCGCGGACTCGGCTACTGCCTTGAAAAATTCAATGCAGCTGCTATCGCAGCTAACGACGCCGGTCGCACCTGAGTCCTATCGTGCAAGCCGATCAGGCGAATCAGCCACTCGCCAAATCTTCCAAGCCTTCCCCGGAGAAGGCAAGTTCGCGCTCGTTGTTTGGTGACATTCTCGACTGGTTACTAATGCCACTGCTACTGGTGTGGCCGCTCTCGATTGGGGTCACCTATTTAGCCGCGAAATCTATTGCTAATGAACCGTTTGATCGCTCACTGGAAGATCGCGTCACCGTATTGGCGCAGCAGGTGAAAGAGATGAACGGTGAGCTGAGCGCGCAACTACCGTTTGCAGCGCGCGACATGCTACGGGCTGATGACGTCGATAATGTGTACTTTCAGGTCAGCGGTCCTAAGCGTGAGCTAGTCGCAGGCGATAGCGACCTTCCTCTGCCGGAGGACGAAGAAGCCCCCGTGCCATGGGCGGTGATGATGCGCGACGCACAAATGCGCAACGCCGACGTACGCATCGCCTATACCTACGTCAACCTGCAACCCAACGAGCGCGAAGCAAACGCATTCAGCAAGCCGCGCTATGCGCTAGTACAGATGGCCGAGACCACAGAGAAACGGCGACTGCTCGCGAATCAAATTATCAAGGGCGTTATCCTGCCGGAATTCATCATCCTGCCGGTGGCTATCGCCTTGTTATGGTTCGCATTGTCGCGTGGCTTATCACCGCTCACAACGCTGCAAGAAAACATTCGCGCGCGACGCCCCGACGATTTATCGCCTATTGATTCACGCGGCGTACCGGAAGAAATCTCCCCACTGGTACGCTCCTTGAATGAGATGCTGTCACGCTTAGCGCAGAGTATTCAATCGCAAAAACGGTTTATCGCCGACGCCGCGCACCAGATGAAGACACCGCTGGCGGGTATGCGCATGCAGTCTGAGCTCGCGCTGCGACAAGACGCGCATGATGAGATTCAGCGCTCACTAGAGCAACTGTCAAAAAGTTCGGCCTCTGCGACACGGCTGGTGAATCAGCTGCTGGCATTAGCCCGCGCCGAAAATGATTCGCCGCAATCAACGCCGCTACTGCGGCTTGAGTTAAACGCGCTGGCGCGTGGTACGGTACAAGACTGGTTTGCAGTGGCGCAGGCACGTGATATTGATCTCGGCTTTGAGGCCAATGACAACAGCCTGGTCGTCGCAGGCAATGCCACCATGCTGCGAGAGCTGCTGAATAATTTAATCGACAACGCACTGCGCTATACGCAGCAGCAAGGCAGCGTCACCGTGCGCGTGCGCGAAGACCAGGAGCGCGCGCTCGCTATTATTGAAGTCGAGGATAATGGACCTGGCATTGCAGCGGGTGAGCGGGAATTGGTATTTGATCGCTTCTATCGAGTTCTTGGCAGCGACACTGAAGGTAGCGGTTTGGGTCTTGCGATTGTGCGCGAAATCGCGCAGCGGCACGATACCGAGGTCGACATTTTCAGCAATCCACGTAGCCAAGACCCCCGCTTTCCGGGCTGCTTGTTCCGCATCAGCTTCAGACAATTGCGCGATCAGAGTGACACGAACGCTACATGAATGCTTCACGCGAAAAGTATTGGCAGCGTGCGCGCACCATCACACTAATTCTGCTGGTGATTTGGCTGCTGACCACGATTAGCGTGGTGGCATTTGCGCGCCAGCTCGCCACGGTCTCGCTATGGGGTTGGCCACTGCATTACTACTTTGCGTCGCAAGGTGCGACCTTGGTGTATCTCGCGATCGTCGGCATGTACGCATGGATCATGCAGCGACTGGACTCGGCCGCCAACAGTGAAGGCCATGATGGGCGCTGATCGACACCCACGCCAGCTACGACGCTATTTTTGGCTGTATGCCGCTGGCTTTTGTGCGCTACTGGGCTCACTCGCGATTCTCGAGCATGAAGGCTTCCCGCGCTTCTGGCTTGGCTATTTGTTTTTGTTCACCACCATCGTGGTGTATGCGGCGATTGGCGTATTCAGTCGCACCTCGGATGTCGACGAATACTTTGTCGCCGGACGCCGCATCCCTCCCGTGTTCAATGGCATGGCGACTGCCGCCGACTGGATTTCAACCGCGAGTTTCATTGGACTCGTAGGCGGCTTGTATCTGCACGGCTTCGATGGCTTGGCCTATATCCTAGGCTGGACCGGCGGCTTCTGCCTGATTGCTCTGTTAATTGCGCCCTACTTGCGCCGACTTGGGCAATACACGGTACCGGACTACCTTGCGGCCCGCTACGCCGGCGCGGATGGCGCTGGCGCAGTACGAACGATCGCGGTGATCGCAACGCTGATTATTTCATTCACCTACGTGGTCGCACAAATCTACGGCGTGGGACTAATCACGTCGCGCTTCACGGGAATTGATTTTTCAGTCGGGATTTTCCTTGGCCTCGCCAGTATCTTGGTGTGTTCTTTCCTGGGCGGTATGCGCGCAATCACGCTGACCCAGATCGCGCAGTACGTGATCATCATCCTCGCCTTCATGATCCCGGTATCCTGGCTGGCGCTGAAGCAGACCGGC
>JAIXQV010000248.1 GCA_027485535.1 Oxalobacteraceae bacterium
CATGCCGTGCGGTTCGCGTAAAATACGGTTCAGCAGGGTTGTTTTACCAGCGCCAAGAAAGCCGGTAAGTATGGTGGCGGGGATCAGTGCCATGGTGCTCCGGAAAATCAAGTGAAGAAGAAAAAGTAGCGCATACGATATTCAATCAAGCAGTCGATAACGCTAGTTCAGCAATCAGACATAGTACGGGTCAGCAAGCGCGATCAACGCCCACTCTGCTTTTTCGCACGAGGATGCGCAGCGTCATACACCTGCGCCAGGCGCTGGAAATCCAGCGAAGTATAGACCTGCGTGGAGGCGATCGACGCGTGCCCCAGCATTTCCTGTACCGCGCGCAGATCGCCCGACGATTGCAGCAAGTGTGAAGCGAACGAGTGGCGCAGCACATGCGGATGTACATTCGCCGGTATACCGAGCGATTGCGCATGCGCCTTGATACGGCGCTGAACTTCACGCGGCGAGATCCGATGCCCGCGTGCCGATAAGAACAACGCCTGTGCATCCTCATCAGTCTCGGCACGCACGATCTGCGCCCGCGCGACTAGCCAGTCGCGTAGCGCGGTAGTCGCGGCGGTGCCGATGGGCACACTGCGTCGCTTGCTTCCTTTGCCGGTCACCGTTAACTCTGCGGCGTCAAGGTCGAGCCAGCTGAGCGACTCATAGCTCGCATTCTTTACGTGCCGCAGGTCTAGACTCGTTAACTCCGCAACGCGCAAGCCGCTCGAGTACAACAATTCAAACATCGCCTTGCTACACGCATCGCGTGTGGCCGATGTCGCGTCGCCACTGACCGCAGACGACACTAGCCGCACTGCATCGTCAACGCCTAATGCTTTGGGTAGTGCCTTGACCCGTTTGGGAGCGCGCACGCCGTCGACGGGATTCGACACCACCGCCTGATGCAGCGCCAGCCAGGCAAACATGCCGCGCCAGGCCGACAGCTTGCGTGCGATCGAGCTTGGCGATAAACCGCGTGCGTGCAATTGACTGGTACAGCGACGGATATCGGCTTGCGTCAGTTTGGCAAGAGGGCGAGAGGCGCTATTCTCGGCGACCAAAAGGGCGAGCTGTTCAAGGTCGCGCCGGTAATTGTCGAGCGTGTGCGCCGACAGCTTGCGCTGCGTCTGCAGGTGCTCCAGATAGCCGGCAATGTCTTTGTCGGCACTGGTCATGGCAATCGCCTTAGTCGATCAGCGGCTGAAGCCGCGCGCTGGCAATGTCACTGATGCGAGCCAGAATATCGGTTGCCAGATCGGCGGAAAATCGTTGTGGATCAGGTGAGCCTAATACCATTAGGCCAAAGCTGGTCTCGGCGCCGGGTTTGCGTAGCGGTAGTAGTGCGACTGATTGCATCGACGCTGCATCATCCAGCCAAAGTACGCCGGGCTGCCCTGCGGCTGCGCCACACACCGGATTACTTTGGGCATCAGCGAAGCTGCGCCCCTCCTCGTCATCCAGGATGAAGTCTTCATCGGCAAACTCTGCCTTGGTATGCCAAAGGCGAATGGTTGCCGCTGGCACTTCAAAACAGGATTGGGTAGCGCTGATCAATGCGGCGGGTAGCCCGGCGGGCGCATGGTCAGTCAGCAGCTGCAGCGTCCACTGATGCAGATTCGCCATGATCAGCTCATTACCGCTGGCATTGCGCATGAAGGCAGCTAGTTTGAGTTCCAGCTGTCGTATCTTGTCGCGCAGGATTTCTACCTGCCGCTCTTGCAGCGAGACGGTGCGCCCGCCGAGTGCGGTCGTCAGTCTGAGGCCGGCAACGATATCTGGGTGCTGTTCGAGGAATTCCGGATGCTGCTGAAGATAGAGTGCGATTGCGTCGGCATCAGGCTGTGAGGTCATGGCGTTGGTCAGGTCGGGTGAGTATGGTGCGTCAGTTTGCAACGCTAAATCAATTCGTTCGCAGTTTGGCATACATGCTTTAGCGCACACTGGATTTTACCTGCACCGAACTGTGTACCGACAAGCGATAAAAAAACGGCACCCGAAGGTGCCGTGAAGAGAGGAGATTACATTCGCAGAAAACTCTGCAGGCTGAAACCAGACCAGCCTATCCATCACCGACCGCGAGGGCCGGCGACGAACTCTGTCTGAGCCAAACGGCTCGCAATCGATTAGAAAACGTGCCGTACACCCAGGTTGAAGGCTTTGTTGCTGGTACCGTTTTCTGAGTTGTTACCCACCGTGTAAGTAGCAGCACCATCATTGCTGATGTAGCCATAGGCGGCGTAGAGGTTGGTGCGCTTTGACAGGCTATAGGTATAGCCAAGGCCCCATTGATCGGCATTATTTGCAGCGTAAATCCCGCGGCCATCAGCACGGATATAAGACGCGATGAACCTGTGTGCGCCAAACGGCACGGTGGCACCAATCAGGTAGTTGCGGGTTTTGGTTTGACCAACCCAATCATTGTCGGCAAAGGCCGCAAAGATTTTCGCAAACTCCAAGTCGTAGTTCGCAGCCAGCATGGTGCTTTTCAGGCTGGCCGTATCGGTTGCGTTATTTCTTTGGTAGTGAGCCAGTCGGACATTCAATGGCTTGCTGTCATAGCCCACTGAGCCAGTGATGACGCGGTTGGCATCGCTGTTGCCAGCAACTTCGCCAAAGCCGTAGGCAATTTCACCGCTGAAGTTTTCAAAAATAGGCGTCGCGTACTTGATCGCGTTATCCATACGGATCACCCGATCGGTGCCAGTGACGGTGTTGCTTGCTCCGGGCAGCATGAGGTTTTGTGCATTACCTGCAAGACCGGATGCAAATGGGTCAGCGACTTGGTTCAGCGTTAGAAAGTAGGAGGTGTATTGACGACCGAGTGTCAGGGTGCCGAAATCGCCTTGCAGGCCGGCGAAGCTTTGGCGGGCAAAGCCAGCACCTTGATTGAACCCGCCTCTATCGGCAGCGATACCCGTTTCCAGCACAAACAGCGCCTTCAGGCCATTGCCCAGATCTTCTTTACCTTTGAAGCCCAGTCGGGTACCTGATTGAGCGCCGCTGCTGATCTTGTTGCCACCAGCTACGCTGCTCCCCACGTTACCCGCCTCGCGCGTAAAACCCATATCCACAATGCCATAGACCTCAACCGCTGACTGCGCGTGAGCGGCGCCAGTTAAAGCGCCGG
This sequence comes from Oxalobacteraceae bacterium, assembly GCA_027485535.1. Lineage (GTDB taxonomy): Bacteria > Pseudomonadota > Gammaproteobacteria > Burkholderiales > Burkholderiaceae_D > Pernthalerella. The sequence goes on from JAIXQV010000248.1 coordinate 3,125, forward strand.
CCACAGCCAGCGCGAGATGCAACTTCTTCATTTTTTTCCCCAAGTGAGAGTTTTAGAGCGATCCGCACAAGTCGGATGCGCAAACATTAATTAACGAAATGAAAACATCGATAACATCGGTTTTCTGAGCATTCAGCTCTTGGAACGCTCGTTGTGAGTTTGCAAATGACGTTGTTTTATTGACACTATCCTGCGTTGACGTCGCCCTGGTCTGGCCGCAGAGTTCGGATGTTTTTGTTTTGATAATTTTTCCGAGCCTGATTTCGTCCAATGGCCAACCGAGAGGAATTGCTGATCATTCGCTCCGCGCGTGCTGGCCACCCGCAGGCTCAACTCGCGCTAGGCAAGCGCTACCTGTTTGGCAGCACCAACCTGCCGCAGAGTCACGCCACCGCGCTGCACTGGTTGGAGAAAGCCGCTGAGCAAAACCAGTCCGAGGCCTGGATGCTGATCGGCGAGCATGTGTCGTTCAAGGTGGCGCGCCTGGCAGAAGACCCGCTGAGGGTTGCGGTTTGGTATGAGCGCGCGTTTGAGGGCAAGTCAGCGCGTGCCGGCTTGGTATTCGCGATGCTGGTGTTCAGTTGTTGGACGCGCGCCGAAGACGGGCTGCATCAGAAGTCTATGCGCGCCTTGAGGGTGGCGGCCGAATCGGGCATTGCCGACGCGCAGTGGCTGCTGGCACAGCAGCTAGGTATACATGAACTGCTAGCCGCTAAAACCCTACCGGAGATCCCGGCACACATCCTTCTGCGTCGTGAACAAATCGTGGAGTGGGCAGCCAAGGCGGCGCTCGGCGGAATTGCAGAGGCGCAGCAGGCGTTGGCGGACTATTGGTGGCAACAAGGCGACGTCACTCGGTTCATGCTGTGGGGATTGCCCATCGCACAGGAATTGGATCGAAGGGTACATGGACCCATGGCTTATCGCTGCAGCTTGGAGAAGCAGGAGCTGGCGCTATTTCTGCGTTGCGCGAAGGCGATGACCATGCAAGCCGATACCAACCTTCGACTCGCGGAGCGATATCTAAAAATTGCGGCGGAGGGTGGTGATGCCGAGGCACAGTTGGCCTATGGCCTGTGGGCCGCGCGGATGGACGAAGACGGCAAACGCGTGCGACGGATACCCGGTGTCGCGCACTACAAGAAAGCAATTCGTTGGCTATCCCAAGCGGCGGAAAACGGCGAGGCTGCGGCGTGGTTCGCCATATCGCGCATCTATCTCAAACCAGAATTTTCACGCCGTAGTATCAACGAGTCGCGCCGATGCCTTGAGCTCGCCGGTGTGGCCGGGCACCGGACAGCGCAGCTCGAGCTAGCGCAAATTGCCTGGCGGTCACGCAAAATTGACCGGCGCGGGGATGTGCGCGCGGTCTATTGGCTGCAGAAAGCGGCAAGCCAGGGCGATCCTGAGGCGGCCGCGATGCTGAACAGAATTGCGCCACCTGTGCGCCGATCCGAGTGGGCGGGGATCGCTCGAGCATCGTTTAATCGCG
>JAIXQV010000124.1 GCA_027485535.1 Oxalobacteraceae bacterium
CATGGCATCACGGGCTACGATGAGATCGAAGTTTCGGCAGGTGGCCGCGCTAACCGTACCTTGTCACGCAATGCGCCAACGCCTGGCAACAACCTGATTCTCTCGGTTGATATCGAGCTTCAAAAAATCATTGAGAAAGCCTTTGGCGATCGGCGTGGTGCCTTGGTGGCTATCGAGCCGGCCACGGGTGATGTATTGGCCTATGTCTCGATGCCGACCTTCGATCCCAACTTGTTCGTTGAAGGTATTGATTCCAGAAGCTGGGAAGAACTCAACACTTCACTCGACAAGCCACTATTGAATCGGCCTCTGATTGGCTCGTATCCGCCCGGCTCTACCTTCAAGCCCTACATGGCCCTCGCCTCGCTTGAGCTCGGTAAGCGCACCCCAGAGATGGCGATTTCTGATCCGGGTTACTTCTGGTTCGGCAACAACAAATTCCGTGACGATAAAGAAGGTGGACATGGCCGTGTCGATATGTACAAGTCCATCGTTCAGTCGTGTAATACGTTCTACTATGTACTCGCAAATGATTTAGGCATTGATGCGATTCACGACTTCATGAAACCGTTCGGCTTCGGCCAAGTCACCGGTATCGACTTGGAAAATGAGCGACGTGGTGTATTGCCGTCGCAGGAGTGGAAGCGCAAAACCTTCAAACGTCCAGAGCTGCAAAAGTGGTACGCCGGTGAGACCATCTCGGTCGGTATCGGGCAAGGTTACAACTCGTTCACGCCGATACAGCTCGCACACGCGGTGTCGAATCTGGCAAACAATGGCGTGGTGATGAAGCCGCACTTGGTGAAATCTATCGAAGACCCTAACTCCAAGGCGCGCAAGCTGACGGTGCCGAAGGAAAGCTATCGCATTCCACTGCATCAGGAGAATGTCGACTTTGTCAAAAGCGCCATGGTTGGCGTCACCAAGGAAGGTACTTCGGCGCGTTCCTTCGCGAATGCACCCTATATCTCGGGTGGCAAGACCGGTACTGCGCAGGCAGCGGCGATGAGTAAAACCGTCAAATACGATGCCAGCAAAATCGCAGAGCGCTTGCGTGATCACTCGCTGTACGTGGCTTTTGCGCCTGCTGACAAGCCCAAGATAGCGCTTGCCGTGATTGTTGAGAACGCCGGCTTTGGTGCTGCTGCCGCAGCGCCGATTGCGCGCTTGGCGATCGATTACTACTTGTTGGGTAAGCGTCCTGACGAGCCGGTTGCCAAAGTTGAGGTCGGTGCCGATGCGCAGAGTCGCGCTGATGCGAGCAAACCCGAAAATAAAAAGCCGGAAGCCAACAAGCCTGAAAGTGGTAAACCCGAGGCACAGAAAGCGGATCCGAATAAGCCAGAGGCGCAGCCGAGTAAGTCAGAGGTGAAGAAATCCGAGAGCAGCAAGCCGGATGCTGCCAAAGGGGAGGCGATCAAGCCCGATACGGGTAAACCCGAGTTGAAAAAGAATCAGGCAGCGGCTGCCACGGCGCCCAAGAGTGCTTCGACTACCGTCAGCAGTGAAGCGACGGCAAGCAAACCAACAAGCTCGCCGGCCGCAGCTAATGCGACGGGTGTCGCCAAGACGAATGCGCAAAGGAGCGCGCCATGATGCTGTCCTACGCTGATAGTGCCCGCGGTGCAATCATCGAATCCATCAAGCGGCGGTTACTGATTTTTGATCGCTCACTTGCGATCATCGTCGGCTTGATCATGCTGCTGGGTTGTCTGGCGGTCGCCTCAGCCGCAATGGACTATCCGGGTCGCTTTGAGGGACATGTGCGGAATATCGCGATTGGCATTATGGTGATGTGGATTGCGGCAGTCATACCGCCGCAAAAGCTGATGCGCTTTGCGCTGCCGATTTATCTCGTGGGGCTCGGCTTGTTGGTGGCAGTTGCCATGTTCGGATTAGTGAAAAACGGCGCGCGTCGCTGGCTAAATGTTGGCGTGATCATTCAGCCGTCGGAGATCATGAAGCTGGCTCTGCCGCTCATGCTGGCGTGGTACTTTCAGCGGCGTGAGGGCATGATCCGGTGGCGCGACTTCCTTGTGGCCGCTGTACTGGTATTGGCGCCGGTTGGATTCATTCTGCGTCAGCCCGATTTAGGCACGGCGATGCTCGTGCTGTCCTCAGGATTTTTCGTCATCTTCCTCGCGGGATTGTCGTGGCGTTTAATCATCGGCATGATGATTTCCGGACTTGCTAGTTTGCCGCTGGTGTGGTCGACGCTGCATGACTATCAACGCGCTCGCGTGATGACCCTGATCGATCCCACCTCTGACCCGCTCGGCAAAGGTTTCCACATTATTCAATCGACGATTGCGATCGGCTCCGGCGGCTTGATCGGCAAGGGGTGGTTGAATGGTTCGCAGGCCCACCTGGAGTTCATCCCTGAGCGCACCACCGATTTTATCTTTGCCGTGTTCTCGGAAGAGTTCGGCTTACTCGGCAATGCCGCGCTGCTGGTGCTTTACTTGATGCTGATTGGACGCGGGCTGTTAATCGCTGCAAACGCCCCGACGCTATTCTCGCGTCTGTTGGCCGGCGCCATCACGCTGTCGATCTTCGTTTATGCCTTCGTCAACATGGGGATGGTCAGCGGCATTCTGCCCGTCGTCGGCGTACCACTACCTTTCATGAGCTATGGTGGTACGGCATTTGTCACACTGTCGTTAGCGGTTGGCACCCTGATGAGCATACAGCGGCACCGCAAGCTTGTGCAGACCTGATTGCGCCCGACTGTGCTGCAATCGTTGATAACCCGTCTTGGATTGTTGGCGCTAGCAGCGGCACTTTCTGCTTGTAGCACCGTCGATGTGCCCACGCGCGAAGATCCAGTTGTCCGCGAGCAGCC